>CAMBYJ010000156.1 GCA_945872015.1 Chitinophaga pinensis
TAAGGGCAAAGAACTCTCTACATTTAAAATCAAATTAAAGTCAAACAGCAATAAAGGAATTAAGGCCAAAAATTGTATGAATGACATACGCATCCATCCACCACTTGAAAATGCAGATCCTGCTCCCAATAGTAGTCCTATAATTAAACTAATCAATGTCGCACAAAATCCAACTATCAAGGCATATCGTGCACCTGAAATTATTCCTGCTAATACATCACAGCCTCTTAGAGTAGTACCTAACCAATGTCTATAAAAGATTGCATTATTCTTTACTTGTTGCTTATCAAACGGACTTTTATAATCTGCATTATCAAAATCACTCACACCAGCACGATAAGGTATTAAAGGCATTATTTTAAAATCACTCTCTCCTATTGTATAGCTACTCTCACTAAAAACTGGAAATGTAATTTGTGCTTTACTAATTAATACCAGTGGTCTATTGTTGCTTAATAAAGGAGCTAGAATAGCGACAATCACAAAAAACAAAATAATTTTAAATCCCCATTTCATTCCTTCACCTCCTTAGTTGATAATAATCTGCCTGCGATTTTTTGTTGGAAATAATCAAGCAAAATAAAACACAAAGCAGTAACAAATCCAATAATACCAAACAATGAGATGAGTACAGGCACATCCTGACTACGAGCTGCAGTGATTAATAAATTACCAATACCTGCAATAGAAAACATTTGCTCTACTACAACAGCTCCTGATAATAGAGCAGGAAACAACAAGAATAAAAATGTAGAGGAAGAATAAATAGCATTCTTAAGAACAAATTTGTAAACGATTGTTCGATTACTTTGTCCCATCATTTTAGCAGATAATACATAGTTCTTAGAATACTCTTCTTCAAACGATCGAAAGAGCATTAATGTAAAAAACACAATTGCTCCAAACGATAATGTAATGATTGGTAAGATAAAATACGTCAATGATTTTAAAAGTGAAATAAAAGTAAAAGAATCATTCTCTGCCAATGGAGCAAACGAAAAATTAGCAGGAAGTAATTGTAATTGATACGGATTAGCAAAAAGAAAAATCAGAATAGCTCCAATAAAAAATGCTGGAACACTATATAAAAAATGCAAAGCACTTTGAACATAGTTCGACCATCGTTTATCTTTATTTAAAAATAATTCTGCTGAAAACAAAACACTAAAAATTACGATGATTATCATTGTAATTACCGTAATAATAGAAGTAATCAGCATAGGTTTCTTCAAGGCCGAACCAACTGTATTTTTCGATATCCAAGAGCGCGAATAAATCCCATTTCTATTGCTTAATAAATCACTACACCACAAAGCAAATTGATTATTTGTATTTACATGAAATGTAGGAACCCATTGTTTCCAAGCTGCATTTACATTGATTTGTTTCAAACCATTAAGTACCGCAAATGTGTTGGATTCACTTGGAAGAAGTGAATTGTATTTCGCATAATAAAAATTGAGTGTGTCAATATTTCTTGATGCGATGATTTGATTAGCAAATCGCTGCAAATTCAATACTTGAGAAGGTGGTATCATCCACGATTCATTATGGAAAGCGCATAACGATTGATAAATATGATGGATATCTTTTGTACTACCTGTTTTACAACTCCAGTAAATCAAAAAATCTTTTTCATTACAAGCAGATAAATACTTGAATGAATCAGGCAAAGCAAGATTACTGATAGAAAAATAAAACGGAGGTAAATCGAGTCCGAATTGATGATATAACGAAACGTAATTTGAATCATATACCGAAATTGCGTGTTGCGAAAAATTTGAATTGGTAGTTACAGCCTGCAGCGGACGATTGCTTTGGTAACGCAACAATAAAAAAGAAAATCCTACAACAATAAAAAAGGATGCAATCACCAATATAATTTTGCCAATGATGCGCATACTTTAATTACTAACTGATGATTTTTTACAGAGCGGACTCAACTGAAGCGGAGAATATAAAATTCCAGGACGTTCTGCATAAAAAGTTGCATTGTCAAAACGTTTATGCACTACACAACGGCGAACCAATCCGTATAAAAAGATATAAGGTTGTTCATCATAAATCAGCTTTTGCATTTCCTGCTCTAATTGAATTTTTCGAGTTGCATTTGTTTCCTTCGCGATAGCATTAATTAAACTATCCGAAGCTGCACTGCCAAATCCAGTATAATTACTTCCATTACCAATATAAGAAGCTGTTGACCACAACTGACTATAATCTTCTGGAAAAGATGAAGTATTCCATGAGCCCATTGCTAAATCATAATTGTGAGTTGAAACTTTTTCCATCCATGTTGGATAATCACATGCCACGGGTTTTATTAGGATACCTGCTTGTTTCATTCCCTCAGCAATAATTACAGCCATATCTTTCCAATCGGGAATAGTATTGAAGTAGATAAGCTCTAATTCAAGTGATACCTTTTTATTGCTGATTATTTTATCGCGCACACCATCGATATCTGAATCCTTCCATCCACTTTTATCTAGCAGGTCATTCGCTTTTTTTAAATCAAAAGGAATCAACTTTAAATCTTGATTACATTCTTTTTTTAAGGGAGCAACGGGACTAGCGACTCTTTTATTAATTCCTTTATTAACCACTTTAATCATGTTATCAATTTGAGAAGAATATGCAAGTGCTCTTCGAACATTAATATCATTTAAGATTAAATTCTGCTTTATACCATCAGGTCGCATGTTCATAGCGATGTATGTATATCCGTATGTATCAATAAATCGACTGTGATAATTTTTATTAAAAACTTTATCCTGTTGCAGTTCGAATAGAAGTCGCGTAGGAAATGCTCCAGAAGCATCAAATAATTGAGAAAGAAAACTTGTTTTTTGAGCTGCAGGATCTTGCGCAATTCGAAATGTGATTTTTTCCGGGTAAGCG
Organism: Chitinophaga pinensis; assembly: GCA_945872015.1. Lineage (GTDB taxonomy): Bacteria > Bacteroidota > Bacteroidia > AKYH767-A > OLB10 > CAINEC01. The sequence continues at coordinate 2,902 of CAMBYJ010000156.1, forward strand.
ATTTGCAAAGTGTCGTTTAACAATGATGACCAATGATTTTGCTTTTTGATAATTGAAATATATTGGCCTCGCTCCCACTTTTGCAATTGATAAGGTCCAAGTCCGGATATAATTTCTGCATTATCTCCCATGGCATCACTATTAAAAATATTAGCCCATTGCATTAACGATTTATTTTTCTCCTGAACAAAACTAGAATCATTTAACTGATTAAAAGTTACTGCTTGTAAAGCATTATTATAGTCGTATTTTTTTTCTTGAAGGATTGGATAATCGCACCACATAGGAAGATTATATTCTGATGCCGACTTGAAAACAATCGTAAATTGTAAATTATTCAAGCTGTCCGCTATAAAATCCTTCACATTTTCAAAAAAGAACTTATTTGAAACGTTATTGGTAAGATTGCATTTAGAAGCTTTAATAGTAAATGCTATATCATTCGCAGTTACTTGCAAACCATCATCCCATGTAATGCCTTTACGTATTTTGAACGTGAGGGATTGGTTGTTGTTTGAAAAAACGGGCATTGATTCGCATATGCCAGGTCGCATATTACCATTGGACAAATCAGTATTTATTAACGCGCAATGTAAATAATGAAGCACCTCATCGCGTATTTGTGAGGAGCCGTTAGTTGGATGTAAGTTGTCGGGATCTGCAAGAATATGCACATTTACCTCATTTATTTTCGACCAAGAAGGGTCCCAACTACCTGCATCAGGTAAGGAATATGCAAGTGCGTATGCATTATCAGTTACTACCTCTTTTGATTCCTTTGTACTGCATGCAACAATAAAAAGTATCAGAATGAGATAGTTAAACAAAAAAAAATGAGTTCGATTTCGATTATGATGCATCTAACAAATATAAAAGATAAGCACTTAAAAACACTTTGAATAAAATTAAAATAAATTTTGGAGAAGTGCATTTACTTCTTACATTTGCAACCCCACATAAGGTGAGGTGCCTGAGAGGCCGAAAGGAACAGTTTGCTAAACTGTCGTACGGGTAACCGTACCGCGGGTTCGAATCCCGCCCTCACCGCCAGGCACAATTAAAGTGCATCGTTCTAAAGATTATTAAAATAGATATCGTTCGGGGTGTAGCGTAGCCCGGTATCGCGCCACATTTGGGATGTGGAGGTCGTAGGTTCGAATCCTGCCACCCCGACAAAAATTAGTTCTTCGACATTTAAATCAATATCCATTTTCAGATTGTCGTTTTTCCTGATTATCATGAACCCTGAAATTACCGGTTCCGTAGCTCAACTGGATAGAGCAACTGCCTTCTAAGCAGTAGGTTCCGCGTTCGAGTCGCGGCGGGACCACTTTCACACTGTTTTTACTTTTACAAAACCAAACTTAATTTTTACCAAGCTTTTTACACCTCTTACCAAATAATTGAATTAATTCTTGCAGTCTACCAATATACCAATAACTTTGGTGTCGTTAGTTACCTCTTAATTAAAATTCCATTCCATTCCATTCCATTAAATTAAAAAAACATGTGCGCATTTTATTGTGCGCTTTTTATTTTACTTCCAAATTTAAAGATGTTCATTACCGTTATAAAAAACTAAATAAATATAAACATGAAAAAAAAGAAAAACATTTTGCTAAAATTACTATTGCTGATTACTGTATCCACATTAATCAGCTTGAATTCGCATGGGCAATCAATCCCATCCTATCAAAACTATTCTGCTGGATTAAATCCTAGTCAACTGCAAGATTTAGTAGACCTAAATTATGGAGAACAAACCACTGCATTTAATAATGTTAGTGGCGTTACAGTTATTGGTAATGGAACGGCACAAGTTCTTGATATTAATGCTTCGGATTTTAATGGAATCAATTTCAGTAACCCATTATTAAGTAGTGTAAAACTTATCAGAATAAGGTACTCCTCAGTTAGTGAGTTTCAACAACCAATTAATTTAACAGGACTGTCGATATTAAGCAATTTACAGTATGTTCATTTATTAAGTTCAATAAATGCTAATGCTGCACAATTAAATTCTGCTTTTGTTAGCATCCCTAATTCTATTTCAATCTATTATTCTATTTCAATTCCAAACTAATATTTATGAAAAAAAACATACTTCACTCTGGATTAATAAAAATAGTATTTTTATTAATAATTATTGGATTTATTTCAATTCAAGGATTTTCACAGGTTAGAAAACCTTTTACACAAAGAACATCTGCATTTACTCCTACAAGGACAATTTATAGTATAAATGGTGATTTCACTATGATTGGCAATACCAATCT
>CAMBYJ010000157.1 GCA_945872015.1 Chitinophaga pinensis
CTTTTAATCCTTCGCAATTAAAAAACAAATCCAACGGAAACGCTGAACGCAAAATATGTCCATCAATGTTACCATAAACAGCACGCAAAGGTTTTAATCTAGCAATACGATCTGTTAATTCAATAGTCCCTATATCTCCAGCATGCCAAACTTCATCAGCATTAGCAACGTGCGTAAGTATAGCATCATCAAGGTAGCCATGGGTATCAGAAAGTAAAAGGATTTTTTTCATCCTTAAATATTCTCCAAAGCAGCATTCGCCATCCAACCTGTATTACCATTAGCGATTTTAATTTTCTTCCATCCTTCTTGCTCTTCAATTACCTCTACTTTGGTTCCGTTATGTAATAAAAATAAGTTAGTGCCTTTTTCATCAGGTGCACTTTTAGCATAAGCGCTGCTATCCATAATGATGGCAAATGAATAATTATAAATTAGCTTATTGGCCGATCTTGCAACGATGAATAAGCAAACTGATATGGCAAATACTATTGTAGTAGCATAAAAGCTCTTCTTTTTCTTTTCAACTGTTTTTGCAAAGAGATAAATTAAAAATATTCCAACGGCTATCCATAGCGTTATAATAGCAAATGCCGACCATTCAGTAGGAGAGAAGGTGGTGATAAATATACTCCACCATTTTTCGTAAAACAATTGAGGAATCGGATCTATTTTATCAGATGCTTTTGCATTTGCCAGTTTTAAATTGTACTCAATGTCTTCATCAGCAGGAGAAATCTTTTTAGCACGTTCGTAATTTAAAATCGCTTTGGCATAGTCGCCTGTTTTGTAATAACAATTAGCAAGGTTAAAAAACAATGCTGTACTTCTCTTGCCATCATTCACAAGATTCTGATACTGCATGCTTGCTTCTGCATAGTTACCCGATTTATAAAGCTTACTTGCTTTGTCGTATTGCTGCTCAGCGGTAATGTTATTTGCTGCATCAGATAACAAACAAGATGATAGGATAATTAGTAGTGTTAAAATATAATTTCTCATGACTTCATTCCTCCTTCAATATCAGTTATAATCTGAATAGCGTCTTGGTAAAGCTTGTTCGATTGTGACGTAACATCAAGTCCACCATATTGAGCCATCTCACATGTTGCAATGCAATTAGTGAAACGACCTATAGCATCGTCGTTAATATTTTTACTTCTTAATTGTTCTGTAATTGTTTCTTTAGAGAGTTCGGATACGGGTATCGTTAGTTTGTCGCTTGCATAGCCCCATAGTGCTTTAGAAATCTCTTCAAATGCCATTGCATGTTTATTCTCTGCTATTAATTTACCCGCACCTGCTAATCTTTTTTGAGCATATGATGTTGCCTTTTTACTTCGTAATAGTGTTGTATTCGCTGAGTTAAAAGCTAATTGTCGTTTGTAATACATTCCTGCCGCAGCTGCAATTATTGGTAATAAGCTTAACAAATAAAACATCCATGACCCAAAGAACCTTCCACCATCAGCAGGAAATAATTGTTTGTCTGTTTTTAAATAGCGAATATCTCTTCCTAGTAATTGTACATCACTTTTAGCACTTGAACTGCTGGCAGATGATGATCCATTTCCTTTACCAACTTTGATTTTAAAAGGTCCTGCAGTTTTTGATACGTATTGTTGTTTTCCTAAGTCGAAATACGTGAACGTAACAGGAGGTATTTCATAGTCTCCTTCATGACGAGGGATTATCAAATATTCTATGGTCTTGCTTCCGTTCACTCCAGCATCACTTGCTTTGTAGTTCTCTCCAATCTTCGGATCATAAGTTTCTAAGTCTTCAGGGAAACTTACATCGGGAGCAGTTGCTAATTTCAGATTACCATTACCTGAAATTTTAAATTTCAAATTGACAGGTTCGTTTTCTTTCGTAACCAATTTGTCCAGATTTACATCAAATGTTAATGAACCGACAGCACCACTAAATGTTGTAGGAGCCGTGCCTGGTAATTCTTTCACATTCACTTTTACCGGAATACTCTTCGCATTACATTTCACTTGCTGAACTCCACCAAATGCATCACTAAAAAACGGGTCGTTAAACATTCCAAACGGATCCGCCATACGCTGATTTCTTACACGTATCCTTGCTATGCACTCTAGTTCCATCGGGTCAATGGTGAGTACACCCGATTGTTGCGGAAACAGCACAGCCTTCTTAATAACGGCGGTGGTATAACGAACTCCATCAATAACTTCAACACTGGTTGGTGGTGGGTTTGGTATTTCAATATCCTGATTCCAGAAGCCATTGAACGCAGGCGCTTTTGAAACAGTGTAACTATTAACATCAATGTTTGTATAGATTTTAAACGTAACTGTTAAAGCTTCTCCTTCATAAACAGAGGACTTATTTACAATCGCTCTTACAAATAAATTCTTGTCAGTTATTCCTGACCCCTGATTATTACCCTGATTGTTGTTTTGATTTGTTCCTTGTTGCGGACTGCCTTTTACAACTGTTAAGTTGATGATATTGGAGTTGATTCTTTTACCTTGTACTTCAATTGATGCAGGTCCGATTTTAAAGTTCCCTTCTGCCTTGGGTTGTAAAAAGAAAGTAAAGGATAATGATTGTGTGTAGGAATTATTGACGATACTGATACTGCTACTTTTGTTAGGGCCACTTAATACATTAAAGCTGCTTAAATCGGGCGAGCGAAAATTTTGTCCATCGCAATTCAAAGTAAACGTCACTTGAAATTGTTCGCCAACGCCAACAGTCGATTTGGATGCTGTAGCCGATAGAAATGCATTTTGCGCATAACTGGTAAAGCCAAGTATTAAAAATGAAAGTAATAATCCCAGTTTGAGTTTAATCCGATACATCTGAAAGATTTTTTGCAAAATAAATTATTTGAGATTAAACAAATGTGCCATTAACAAATCATTAACGCTAATTATTCTAGGTAAACGGCCTCACTGCCTTCAGTAAGTTCAACACGAATATGCTCTTGAAGCGTGGTGCTTAGGGTAATGCCTACAAAATCTGCAGCAACCGGGTAGCGCTTATGGTCTCTGTTTACCAGCAAAGCAGTTCTGATTTTCTTCACATCTCCCTCTAAAAAGGGCTTAAGACTATACATCAGCGTTTTGCCCGAATTTAAAACATCGTCAACAATTATAATCGTTTTGTTTTTAAAGTCGGATATCTGATGATTATGATTAAGCTGGTACTGTGTTGGATTTTCTTTGTCTAATTTAATCTCAATAAGTGTGGTTGGAACAGGACAAATCGATTTTAAAACATCATTCAATAAAACTGCGAAACGATAGCCACTATTACTGATACCGGCAATAATCAGATCTTGTTCATTGCTTGAGTCTTCATATATCTGATATGCAATTCTGTCAATTCGTTGCTTTATTTGAACCGCATTGAGTATTAAACTAGGTTGATTCATTTTATTATTATTGGTATTCAGTTATTCGTGAAAATTCTTTTAAACGCCCGCCGCCCCAGAAGTATTTTTTATAATATTCTTCTTTCAAATCACTAATAATTACTCCGCTGGAAGTACTCGAGTGAATGAATTTATCATTGCCTAAATATAATCCTACATGTGAAACCTCTGAATGTCTAATCTTGAAAAATACAATATCTCCTTCCTTCAATTCTGATTTATCAATTTTATCAACTTCTTTATAAATTTCAGAGCACCTTCTGCCTTTCAATTTAACACCGTAAAACCCGTTATACATGCACGTAACAAATCCGGAGCAATCGACTCCGCTCAATGACATACCCGCAGAGCGATAGGGTGTTCCCAACCAGGTTTCTAAAGTGTCGTACAAATTCGTATTAAACTTGTCAGGCACTTGAAATCCGAAAACCTGCGTATAATATCCATTTTGATAGCAGTAATAACTATCTCCATACATGTCAGTTGCTGATAATTGAGCAAAACTATTCTGACAAGCAAATACAATTAGGAGGAGTATGTATTTTACGGATTTCACTCTGCGAATTTACGTATTATTTACTGATTTTTTTCGGACATAAAACTACGAAGAGCTCATTCCCCTTACGTGGTTCAATGGAATTGTAGCATTCTTCCATTTTAGCTATGTCGAAATAACGTTCAAATAACGCTTTATATTCACTTTTAGAGCCCCCGAATGGCGGTCCTTCCTTCTCAAATTCTGAGCTAAACATCAAACCTGCAAGTTTGCCTTTGGGATTTAGAAGCTGACACATCTTTTCGGCATACGAGCTTCTCAATTGAGGGTCTAAGGCGCAGAAAAAAGTTTGCTCAATAATCAAATCGAATTTTTCATCAAGCTCAAAAAAATCTTTCAGCAATAAATGACTTTTAGGAAAATCAGGATAATGTTTGCTGAAATTATTCAAGGGCTCCGCTACATAATCCAATAGAAAAACATTTGTAAATCCTTGTTGCCACAGATAAGCTGCTTCATGCGCATTGCCACAGCCAGGGATTAATATTTTAATGGACTTATCATTCAGCTGGTGGATGTATTCTTTTATTGGGGTGGTAATAGTTCCAGCATCCCATCCAGTTTGATTCGTTTTGTAGCGCTCTTGCCAATAGTTACTATCTAACATTTTGAGGAGTTAAAATAGTTAATGATTTGGGCTCAATAAAAACATTTATTTCATGTACTGGCTCCATCGATTCACCATCGATATGTAAATGCACAGGTTTATTCGATTTTGCTACAAACGACTTGCATTTATAGGTTTGAATGTAGTCGTTGTCTTTTAATTTGCCATTAAAGAGTCGGTATAAGATACCAGGTATTTTCAATATTGGCGGTAACTCAACTGTGACTAATTCAATGATTCCGTCTGTTAAATCAGCGGTAGGAGCTATGATGGCTGCATTACCAAACTGACTCGCATTAGCAATTACCAGCATATGTTTTTTTACCTGCTTTGTCTGATTATCAAACGTAATTTCAAATTCTTGTAATGGATATCTGAAGTATTCGGTGAGTCCTATTTTAGTATAGGTGGAGAGTCCTCTTTTACCATGATGATTAAATCGGTAGGCCACATATCCATCAAAGCCAAACCCTGAAACATTAACAGCAAAGCGACCATTTATTGTTAATGTATCAATACTACTTTCAGATGCGTTGCATAATTGTGTTATGGCTTTGCTAACATTTGTGCTCATGCCTACATGGTTAGCAAGTCCGATGCCCGAACC
>CAMBYJ010000158.1 GCA_945872015.1 Chitinophaga pinensis
TAAACTATGGTGACATTCGCGAAGCAAAACTGATTATTAACTTTAAAATTAAATAAGTAAAAATGGAGCATCACGTACTGATAGAATCCTTCTCGGAATTCAAAGAAGTAAAGAACATTGATCGTGCAACCATGATGAGTATCCTCGAAGATGTAATTCGTGGGATGTTACGCAAACGCTATGGAACAGCCGATAATTTTGACGTTATCATCAATATTGATAAAGGTGACTTAGAACTTTATCGTAATCGTGTTATCGTTGAAGATGGCATGGTGGAAGATCCTGTTACTGAAATTGCTTATTCTGAAGCAATCAAAATTGAACCTGATTTTGAAGTGGGTGAAGATTTAACAGAAACTGTGAAGCTTGGAGATTTTGGTCGTCGTGCAGTATTAGCTTTACGTCAGAATTTAGTTGCAAGAATTTCTGAATTGGAAAAAGATGGTGTTTACAGAAAGTATAAAGATCGTGTAGGTGAAATTTTAACTGGAGAGGTATATCAAATCTGGAAGAAAGAAATTTTGATTTTAGACGACGAAGGAAATGAATTAATTCTTCCAAAGAATGAAACTATTCCTGCTGATTTCTTCAAGAAAGGTGATGCTGTTCGTTCTGTAATTCAACGTGTGGAAATGGTGAATAACAATCCTCGTATTATCTTATCACGTACGTCACCTGTTTTCTTAGAGCGTTTGTTTGAGCAAGAAGTTCCAGAGGTGTTTGATGGATTAATTACTATCAAAAATATTGTTCGTGAACCAGGTGAAAGAGCTAAAGTTGCAGTAGAGTCTTACGATGACAGAATTGACCCAGTAGGCGCTTGTGTGGGTATGAAAGGTTCTCGTATACACGGTATCGTTAGAGAGTTGAGAAATGAAAATATTGATGTTATAAATTACACAACAAATCTTCAATTATACATCACTCGTGCTTTAAGTCCTGCAAAAATTACTTCTATTAAGTTAGATGATGAAACGCACCGTGCTGCTGTTTATATGAAACCAGATCAGGTATCATTGGCAATTGGTAAGGGCGGACATAACATCAAATTAGCAGGTCGTTTAACAGGCTATGAAATTGATGTGTATCGCGATAGTGAAGATGAAGAAGAGGATGTTGATATTGAAGAATTCAGTGATGAAATTGATTCATGGATTATTGATGAGTTAAAAGCAATCGGTTGTGATACTGCTAAGAGTGTTCTTGCAATTACTGTAGAAGATTTAGTAAGCAGAACAGATTTAGAAGAAGAAACAATCCGTGAAGTAGTAAGAATTCTTCGTTCAGAATTTGAATAGTAAATCTCTCTTCGCAGCGAGATAAAATTTGCGAAAAATCAAATAAGGCAATTCAGCCTTGTTATTTAAAAAAGAATAATTAATTCGAATGGCAGAAGATAAAGCAATACGCCTCAGTAAAGCAGCAAAAGAACTAAATGTTGGTCTTACGCACGTGGTGGAATTTCTGGAGTCGAAAGGTATAGTGATAGATAGTAATCCAAATACCAAGATCTCGCAGGACGTCTATGCGATGTTACAAGATACTTACATGCCAGATCGTTTGGCAAAGTTAGATGCTCAGGAAATTACTCGTGAAAAATTGAAACGAGATAATGTAGTTATTGAAGCAACAACATCTAAGCCCGAAGCAAAGAAGGAAGCAGAATCAGATAATGATGATTCTTTGAAGAAAAGTTTAGATGAAATTAAATTAGCCGCTGCAGCTGAAAAGAAAACTGCAAAGAAGAAAGAAGAACCTAAGCCGGAGCCAGAAGTAATCAAGGCAAAGGCTGATGTAGATGCTCCGAAAATTCTCGGTAAAATAGATTTAGATGCAGGCAAGAAGAAGTCAAAGAAGAAAGAAGAGCCTGTTGTAGAAAAACCAACTAAAAAATCTGCTAAGGTTGAAGCGAAAGAACAGCCTAAAACGGAAGCTAAAAAAGTTGAAGAAAAATCTATTCCTAAAGAAAATATAGAGCCGGCAAAGGTAGAAGCGGCTACTCCTGAAGTGACGGAAGTTGCACCGACACCTGTAGCGCCTGTTGAAACAGCTCCAATTGTTGAAACTCCTGAGAAGGCTCCAACTAAGGAAGATACTGCTAATTTACCTCCTGAACATATCAGCGTTCGAGTGGAGAAATTAAGCGGACCAAATATCTTAGGTAAAATTGTTTTACCAGTAGACCCTCCAAAGAAAAAGCCTGTTGCATCTTCATCTGATTTTGCATCGGGTCAGCGTAAGCGTAAGCGTAAGGAAAATCCAAGTGGTTCTGCGCCTCAAGGTGGTGGAGCTCCTGGAACTAATCAACAACGTCCTTGGCAAGGTGGTCAACAACGCCCGGGTGGAGATAATCGTCCAGGTGGAGGAAATCGTCCATTTAACAAAGGGGGAAACAAAGGTCGTCCTGCTCCTGCAGCACAACAACCGAAAGTTGAACCTACTGATAAAGAAATCCAAGATCAAATTAAAGCAACACTTGCCCGCTTAAGTGGATTAGGTAAATCAAAAGCGTCAAAATTCAGAAAAGAAAAACGTGATTTACATGCTAAGCGACAAGAAGCTTTAGATGATACAACAGATAAAGTAATTAAAGTTACTGAGTTCGTTTCTGCGAATGAATTAGCGAAAATGTTGAACGTACAAGTGAATCAAATCATTGCTACTTGCATGAGTTTAGGATTATTTGTTTCTATCAACCAACGTCTCGATGCTGAAACAATTACTGTTGTAGCTGGTGAATTTGGTTATACAGTTGAGTTCGTTTCAGCCGATGTACAAGAAGCAATTAATGATGATATTGATGACGAAGCTGACTTAGAAACACGTGCTCCAATCGTTACTGTAATGGGTCACGTCGATCACGGTAAGACATCCCTGTTAGATTATATCCGTAAGGCGAATGTAATTGCAGGTGAAGCAGGTGGTATTACGCAACATATCGGAGCTTATGAAGTAACACTTGAAAACGGTAGAAAGATTACATTCTTAGATACTCCAGGTCACGAGGCCTTTACGGCTATGCGTGCCCGTGGTGCTAAGGTTACCGACGTAGCAATTATTGTTGTGTCTGCTGATGATAGTGTCATGCCGCAAACGAAAGAAGCAATCAACCATGCGCAAGCAGCAGGTGTGCCTATTGTATTTGCAATTAATAAAATTGATAAACCAGATGCTAACCCTGAAAGAATTAAGGAGCAATTAGCATCGATGAATTATCTTGTTGAAGACTGGGGTGGTAAATATCAAAGTCAGGATATTTCTGCTAAGAAAGGATTAAACGTAGATAAGTTATTAGAAAAAGTATTGCTTGAGTCTGATTTACTCGACTTAAAAGCGAATCCAGATCGTTTGGCAAAAGGAACTGTTATCGAATCTTCACTTGATAAAGGTAGAGGTTATGTAACAACAGTTCTTGTTCAAACTGGAACATTAAAAATTGGTGATATTGTTCTTGCAGGCTGTTATAGCGGCCGTGTGAAAGCAATGTTTAATGAACGTGGAGGAAAAGCGAACGAAGCAGGTCCTTCGCATCCAGCATTAATTCTCGGTATGAGTGGTGCACCTCAGGCAGGTGATCAGTTTAATGTAATGGATGACGAAAGAGAAGCGCGCGAGATTGCTAACAAACGTTTACAGTTACAACGTGAGCAAGGTATTCGTACGCATAAGCATATTACGTTAGATGAAATCGGACGTCGTTTAGCAATCGGAAACTTCAAAGAGTTAAATGTGATTGTGAAAGGTGATGTGGATGGTTCAGTAGAAGCATTAGCCGATTCATTATTGAAATTATCGAATCCTGAAATTCAAGTGAACGTAATTATGAAAGGTGTTGGTCAGATTTCTGAATCAGATGTGAACTTAGCATCTGCATCGAATGCGATCATCATCGGATTCCAGGTTCGTCCTTCTGTAAGTGCTCGTAAGTTAGCGGAGAATGAAGAAATCGATATTCGTTTATATTCTATCATCTACGATGCAATCAACGAAGTGAAAGCGGCGATGGAAGGAATGCTTGCTCCAGAATTTGAAGAGAAAATTACTTGTAACGTACAAGTGCGTGAAACATTCAAGATTCCGAAAGTGGGTACAATCGCCGGTTGTATGGTGTTAGAAGGTAAGATCAACCGTAATACACAAATCAGAATTATTCGCGACGGAATCGTTGTCCATAGCGGTGAACTTGCTTCATTAAAACGATTTAAAGATGATGCGAAAGAAGTTCAGGCTGGTATGGAGTGCGGATTAAATATCAATAAGTTTAATGATATTAAAGAAGGTGATATTATTGAAGGCTACGAACAAGTAGCAATAAAACGAACGCTTGCTTAAAATTAGTTTAGTAATTATCTAATTATAAGGGGAAGCGTATTCTATTGAGTACGCTTTCTCTTTTTAAAATAAAATTCTTGATTTAAAATTGTAGTTGCTATATTTAGTAACCAAAAAATTAAAATGATGAAAAAACTATTACTCTCACTCTTAGTTTTATGTTCAATTGGTTCATTTAAATCGTTTGCTGGAGTAGGCGATACAACCGTTGTTCAAGCTTTTACTTTTAACTCGCCACAAAGAGCATGGTTTGTATTTCCTTCGGATACTTTAAATGTTGAGAAAATTTTAATGCTCTATACACTGAAGTGTAATCCAGCTCAATTTCCAGAGTGCGGAGAATGGGATTATCTGACTAATACTTATGTGTATAAGCATACTGGGTTAATTGATAGTACTATGCGTACGCAGAATTTGTATTTAGTTAATGGAGGAAACTTCTCGTCATATACTTATTCAAATACACCAACCTATACGCATAATACGCATTGGGATTATTTTATTAATCATTTGTCTACTACGTCACTTAATACTTATTCAGTTGCTGGAGGTAATACAAATGCTAATCATCCTTTCGGAACTGCCAACAATTTATCTAAATCGCAATACATATGGCGCGCATCTGAACTAACGGCTGCGGGTATGGGTGCAGGTAATATTACAGGATTAAATTTTTATTTGCAAAATACAGGTTCGCCTTTTAATAAGCTTACTATCCGAATGAAAATGGTTACTGCAGATACTATTACTTCTGCTAATGCAAGTAATGCAGGTTTTACAACGGTTTATAGCAAAGGACATGATTTTGCACC
>CAMBYJ010000159.1 GCA_945872015.1 Chitinophaga pinensis
CAGACTCTGTTCCTCTGAAATATTATAAAGGAGACGGAGCTATCAACAATCAAATCAATACTATTCATGCTCTTCATATTGACAATGGATTTTGTTATTTATACGGCAGTGATATTTTCAATGGAGCAGCTTTAATTCTTGATTTGGCAGATCCTTGGAATCCTACATACCAAGGACGAACTCCTGGAACCTATGTTCATGATGGATATGTTCGTAATGATACACTATATAGCTGCCATATTTATGATGGCTATTTTTCCGTATTTGATGTAACAAATAAAGCTAACCCTTCAATAGTAACAACTCAAAATACACCAAGCCTTTTTACCCATAATTCATGGCTAAATGACGCGGGTAATGTATTATTTACGACTGATGAAGTTAACGACTCATATTTAGCGGCATATGATATTTCTGATGTAAATAATATCACAGAGCTTGGCAGAATTCAAGTTACTCCAGGTTCAGGTTCAATTGTTCACAACACTCATACACTTAATGATTATGAAATTGTAAGCTGGTATAAAGACGGTATTGCAATAGTTGATGTTAGCAGACCTGACAACATGATTATTGTTGGAAGTTATGATACCTACCCTCAAGGGTCAGGAGGAGGATTTAACGGATGTTGGGGAGTTTATCCTTATTTACCATCTGGCAATTTAGTTTGTTCTGATATCGACAACGGATTATTCGTACTAACGCCAACGTATGTACGAGGTTGTTATTTAGAAGGATTGATTACAGATTCTGTAACAGGTACACCTATTTTTAATGCAACAATTCAAATTTTAAATACCTCAATTAGTAAGCAAAGTAAACTTACAGGAGAATACAAAACGGGAACTGCTGCGGCTGGAGTTTATGATATTCAGGTTTCAAAAGCAGGATATATTACGAAAACAATTAGTGGGGTTACATTAACAAACGGACTTCTTACTAATTTAAATGTTCCGCTTGTAAGTTTCTCCACTGTTGCAGCAACAGGAACTGTTACGAATGCTGTAACTGGAGCTCCAATTGCTAATGCTACCGTTCATTTTTCTAATTCACAGTTTGATGTCACCGCAACAACTAATACTGCTGGTCAATATACGCTTGCTGGTTTTTACCCAGACAACTATACAGTAACAGTCGGTAATTGGGGATACCAAACAATTTGCTCAAGTTCACAAGTAGATGCAACACCTTTAAGCTTTGCATTAACGCCAGGATACTACGATGATTTCTCATTAGATTTTGGATGGACCGTTAGTGGACCATCTCCGAATGCTTGGGAAAGAGGAGTTCCTATTCAGACAAACAGCCAAAATACAATTGCTAATCCTGGTTCAGATGTTATCGGTGATTGCGGCGCTCAATGCTACGTAACTGATAATGGCGGTGGCGGTGCTTGGGATAATGATGTTGATCAGGGTGCTACAATTCTAACTTCGCCTGTATTTGACTTATCTACCAACTCCAATGCATCTCTAAGCTATAAGCGTTGGTTTTTCAATGGTGGATTTACTAATGGAGCGCCAGATGATACAATGAGTATCTTCTTGACCAATGGAAGTACAACTGTATTGTTAGAACGTACATATGCAGGACAACCATCACAAAGCTCATGGATAAACCAAACCTATCAGATCGGTAGTTTACTTCCACTTACTTCTACTATGAGACTTTTTGTAAACATTAGCGATCCCGGTCCTACGTTTAATATTGTGGAAGGTGGTTTAGACAACTTCGTAATAAGCAACCTTACAAGCATTCCATCGACTGAAGCTCCAATTACTTCTATTTCTGCTCATCCTAACCCATTTACAAATAATACGCAGGTAAATGTTGTAAACACTTTAGGTGGAAAAAGCACATTATTAGTTTATGATGCACTAGGCAAAGTAGTTGAAAAAAGACAGTTAGAAGGCGTAAATAACTATTTGAATGTAGGTCAGGAATTAACATCAGGAATTTATACACTTCAATTAATTTCTTCAAATGGAAATTCAAATACAATGAAGTTGGTGAAAGAATAAAGATTCTACTTACAAAATATTACAGCCAGGTAAAACTAAAAATTACCTGGCTGTTCTTTTTGAGATTAATAAAGATACATGATGGTAATCATTGCTACTTTATAAACTTCGTATTGTTGAAACAATAATCCACTACAAAAAATAGTTATCTGTTTTGATTGAATATTTGTAGTGTATCGCTTTCAGCAATGACGAAAAACTATTTTGCTATACTTGGATTCTGGGCTACTACCCTCTTCACGCCTGCTTTTAGTCAAAACCCTGCAACATGTAAGCCTTCTATCGTTAAAAAATCGATGAAGTATTATGAAGATGCAGAGCGCTTAAACCAGTCAAGAGAATCATTTGTAAAAATAAAAGAAGTACTTCTTAAATCACTCGAAGAAGACTCAACTAACGGTAAGGCATGGTGGTTATATGGTGATATTTCACTTCAGCATCATAAAGACGCTGAAATGGCAATGGCCTACGAAGCATTAATTCGTTTTTGCCCAGATGCTTCAGCGGATGCTTATTATCATTTAGGCGAATATTATTATAATCAAAAACGTTTCAAAGAATGTATTCGTTTGTTTGATGAATATTTGAGTTTTGGCAAAGTAAGAGAAGAATATGCTGCCAATGCCGCACTGAATAAAGTCCGCGCCAAACTCATGATGAATCCTGTTCCATTTAATCCTACAGCATTAAAAAGTGTATCAACAGGAGATCCGGAATACCTTGCCATCATTTCACCCGATAATGAACTATGTTTTTTCACACGTAGGTTTGATGAAAACAGAAAAGGTGCAGTTACAGTTAGCAACGTAGAAAAATTCATGATTGCTGAAAAGAAAGATGGAGCGTTTACAAAAGGAGAACCGATGCCTTCCCCATTTAATAAATCAACCAGTGGAAATGAAGGTGGTGCATCTATCAGCATAGATAATAAAACACTTTTCTTCACTGTAAACAAAGGTGGAAATTTCGATATCTATACTTGCCAAAACAACAATGGAACTTGGACAGAACCAGAAAGCATGAGTCCGCTAGTAAACGATGCTAAATACTGGGATAGTCAGCCAAGCATTGCACCTAATGGTAAAACGTTATACTTTGTAAGTTATCGCGATGCAGTAAATAAAACGAGTGATATCTATGTAACACAAAAAATGGTTGGCAGTGGTTGGTCAGCACCTTCTAAATTACCGAAATTCATCAACACTTTTGGTAATGAAAAAACGCCTTTTATGCATCCCGATAATAGAACGTTTTATTTCAGTTCGGATAATTTACCCGGAATGGGAGGCTTTGATATTTACATGTGCAAATTAAAAAGTGATGGCACCTGGTCAGAACCAATTAATATTGGCTACCCGATCAATACAGAAGCTGATGAAGTTGGTTTCTTTGTAAGCACTGATGGAAAAAAAGGCTATTTCGCATCTAACAGTTTAAAAGGTGTTGGCGGCTATGATATTTATGAATTCGACTTACCTGAGACGGTAAAACCAGATAAAGTTCTCTTCTTGAAAGGTGAAATTGAAGGTGATAAATCGGAGTTGGCTAACGCTAAAATCGAATTAAAAAATGTAAAGACTAAAGAAACGGTAGAAGTAAAAGTTGACAGTATAACAGGTAAATATGCATCTGTGGTTGCCTTTGATGATGATTATATTCTTACAGTAAAAAAAGAAGGACTCGCTTATAACTCTCAATATTTTTCGAAGAAAGACTCAACACTTAATCAACCTAAAAAGGTCAATGTAGAAGTCAAAAAAATTGAAGTAGGTAAACCTTATCAGCTTAACAACATTTTATTTAGTACCAACTCAAGTGAGCTAAACCAACAGGACAAAGATATTATTGAAGATTTTTCTGAGTATTTAAAAATCAACAAATCATTAAAGGTTTCAATTGAAGGTCATACAGACAATGCAGGTAATCCGTTAGAAAACCAAAAGCTTTCCGAAGAAAGAGCCAGCGCTGTTTTAAATTACCTAACCGAACAAGGTATTGACAAAAACCGTTTAACATCTAAAGGTTTTGGAGCAAGTAAACCAAAAGCGAATAATGATACAGAAGAAAATATGGCTAAAAACCGCAGAACAGATTTTGTAATAATTGGCAAATAATTACAAATCGCCCAGCCAGCTTTTCAAAATATTTTTCTTGCTTTCGGATAGGCCTTCCGTTAGTACCAGATAATAACTCACATAAGGAGTGTTGGTTGCTTTTAATGTAAATCGTTTAATCATACCTCCTCTCACAATTAAAAACTCCACCTTGTCGTCAATGCGAATATCTGCAAGTCCATTTGACAAATCTCCCATAAATCGAACATCATTAATCGCAACAATTTCATCTCCTACATTTAAACCTGCAAACCATGCTGGCGAATTTCTTTCTACTGATGAAATTGTATTTTTTCCTGATTGTAAATTAATACCAACATATACCTTCTGTTCATCAGCAAAATTATCTTCCAACATTAATCCGAAGTCATTGGCTATTGAATCGAAAGGAATTCGTTGGGTACTGTAAACATAATTATTGAAGAAATAATTCATATCCACACCTGCAATCTGACTAACCGCTTGTTGAAATTCTGCATCCGTAAATCCTCTGTTGTATCCTAAGAAATACGTCTGATACAATACCTGCATTACATCATCCAGCGATTTTTTAGCATTGGTTTTAGTTCTGATAAGCATATCCAACGCAGCAGCAACAGCAGATCCTTTTGAATAATAACTAACGCTGCTGTTATTTGAATTTTCATTGGGACGATAGTATTTAATCCATGCATCAAAGCTCGCTTCATTCAATGGTTGAATAGCTGCGCCACGCTGATTGTCGGAATAAGAAAATGAATTTGCTACCTTCTGCAAAAATTCATCACGCGTATAAAATCCACTACGGTAAACAATAAGGTCTTCGTAATACGCTGTAAAACCTTCTGACACAAACAACATATTGGTGTAGTTTTCATTGTCGTAATCAAACGGACCTAATGCTTTAGGACGCATTCTTTTTACATTCCACAAATGAAAATACTCATGTGCTACAAGCGTTAAAAAATCTTTATAATCATCACCTGTATATCCATTCCTATC
>CAMBYJ010000160.1 GCA_945872015.1 Chitinophaga pinensis
CATACTGATCCTTTGCCCATGCTTCACTATGGCGATAACCTTCGATGGTATGGTCATTCACAATTTTAATTGAAGAACCAAGCACCTTATCACGATGCATCAAATCAAGTAAAACTGATGGTGTAAATAAAGAAGGATAAGTATATCTCTGCACACCAACTCGCGTTGATGCTGTCATTTCACATTTAATCTTGTTATCATTCAACATCACTGAATAATAACCTGGTGATGCCTTCTCAGAAGCATGATTAAAAGGAGAACCATTAACTATCGGATCAAATGAAATTTTATCTGTACCTGGCATCAATAAAACATCACCATAATCGCTACAACCTGTTCCACTTAAATGAGTATGCGAGAAACCATAAATTAAAGAATCGTTATACCAATAACCTCCGCAACCTTCCCAACTCGATTCGTTGCGGGTATCTGGACTCACCTGCACCATTCCGTAAGGGACAGTCGCTCCCGGATACGTATGGCCAACGCCTCCAGTACCAATCATTGGGTTTACATATGTACTAAAGTCTTGCGAATACGAATTGTAAGATGCAAGAAATAAAAGCGTGTAAATAAATTTTTTCATCCCTTCGAAAATAAGAAATGAAATAGACTATCCCAACAAAATACTACTTAACTGTATTAAGCGATTCAAACACTAGTTCTGTAATATCACCTATAAACGGAATTACCAAATTCGAATTAGGCAAAAGGTGCACTCCATTTAGGTCCTTAGAAATTATTCCATTTTTATTAGTAACACGAAGTCCGTAAACAAATTTATCATTGGTAATTTCAATTTCCTTCTCATTCAACCTTGATACTTTGATACCTGGATCTATCAATGGTAAGTCTTTAGGCATACCGTTAAAATGCCAGCAAGATGTGATGAGCTTACCATCTTCTGAAGTAAGTCGAAGTTGATAAATTACATTTCTGTTTTTGTCGGAAACCATTTGCAGAATTCCATATTTCTGAACAGAATCAGGATAAAGCGTAATTGGATTTTGTTCGTAATTCCAAGGCGCGTCAATCGTGTTCGTTGTTGCTTGAATAATCTGCAGTTTAGCTTTTATAAGTGATGAACTTCCGTTGTAAATTTTCAAATCCCATTGACGATTGTTGGTATCGACGAACATCACAATATCCTCATACGCTTTTGCAATGGATGAATACAACATTTTAGGTTGCATACTGTAATCAATACTACTCCAGGAAATTGAAGGCCATGCATCATTTAGCTGCCAGAAGAGCGTACCTGCACAAAAAGGATAACTCGTTCGATGAATTAAAGCTGTTCTTGAAATTTCCTCTGCTTGCATTAACTGTGATAAATAGGCAAACGAAGAATCTGTCTTAACCAAAGGATAATCTCTGCTTAAATAGGTAGCAATCGTTTCAAATCCGCGAGGATGTTTTTGATGATAACGGACACGCATATCCGTAGAATCGATTGAGCCTGCATATTTCATTAAAAGCTGATTTGATGGATAACCCTGAAAGCCAAATTCGCTCATAAAACGAGGAATACGATTATGATAATTTGCAAATGGTTCGAATCCCCACCATACACCCCAATAATGACAATCACCTTCGGTTAAACTTAACTTTCGTCCCCACCCATTCTTAGGAGAAGAAGGCCAATAGATTGTTTGCGGCGCTATAGAATCAATGACTGAAGGAATTAATTTTTCAAACAAATTGATATAATCAGTTTGCACTTTTGCAGAATCCTGTGCTGAATAATTCAATTGCTTTTGCCAGCCCCAGTTATTCCAACCTTCTGAAATTTCATTGTTACCACAAAACAAAGCAATACAAGGGTGACTACTTAAACGTTTTACTTCCTGTGTAATTTCTGCTTTTACTGATGAAAGGAAATTGTTATCGCTGGGATACATCGCGCAAGCAAACATAAAATCCTGCCATACTAATATTCCATATTCATCACAATAATCGTAAAACGCTTCTGGCAAATAATATCCTCCACCCCATACACGAATCATATTCATATTTGCCTCGTGCGTCATCTTTACGAGATTGATATAAATCGAATCAGGTGTGGAAGCAGGGAACATTCCAGCAGGAACGATATTTACTCCTTTCATAAACGTTGGCTTTCCATTTACAATAAATTTAAATGAAGAACCATTTGCATCTTTTGATTGATCTAATCTTATATCTCTGAAAGAAATTCTTTTCGATAATTTTTGTCCGTTAAAATCAAATGCAACAAAATAATAATTCTTATCTGAATTCTTTTCTATACTCCATAACTCTGCATTTTTAATAACACTATTAATTTTAATCGTATTATTTCCTTTTGATAATTTTATTGTCGTATCTCGTTGAATCAAGTCAAAATAAACAGGTATAATAACATCCTGCATAATTCCGGGCTTTTGAAATCGAGAAAGATAATAGATGCATTGAATAGAAGTATCTTTTTCAGAATAGAAATCGATCAACGTTGTTGTCTCGTAATCACTACTGTTGATTGGTCTATTACTCACCGATAAGTTTTGAAGAAAAACATTTTTAAAAAAGAACAATTCAACTGGTTTCCAAATACCGATTGTTTTAATTTTTGGAGCAAAGTCCCAACCATATTGATACTGCGCTTTGCGTGTATGTACGCGATTACCTTCGGGAAGTTGATAGCTAAGCGCTTTTATTTTTGATTGCTCAATAGAATCGATTGGTAAAAAACGAATTTCAAGATGATTATTTTTTTGAAGGAAACGACTAACGGGAATATCCGTTTTTAAAAACATATTATCATTAAAAAACAAAAGCGAATCATTCAAAAAAACCTGCGCGTACGTATCTAATCCGTTAAAGCGAATAACTGCATTTTTATTCAGCTCAACATCGGCACACGTAAAATCACATTCGTAAATAATGGTAGATTTTTCAAGCTTATTTAATGCACTATCGATATTTTCATAATAAGGATCGGCGATTTTCTTCTCTTTGATTAAATCACTTTGAACATCACCAGGAACAGTAGCCTTGTAACTTTTATTCTCTCCTTTGACGGTAAACTTCCAATCACCTAAAACCCGCTTTGATATTTGTTGAGCATAAGATGATAAACAAAGTAGCCAAAAGAAAAAACTTAAAACAGCAATGTGTTTACTTTTCATTTTTCTTTTTACCATAAACCATCACTTCGCTTATAAACAACCAGCTATTAGAGCCTGCACCAGGATTTCCCACAGGTACTTTCCCTATTGACTTCACTGTGATATCTACTTTACTTGAAACAAAAGGTTTGCTACAAACGATTGAACAAATTGCATTTTCATTTTTAAGAACTTCAATTGCATTAAGGCTATCGTTTTGAACAATCATTTTAGCAGGCGAATGAATCCAGCTTCCACGATCATTGAGATAAAACACTTTCACACTATCAATAGCAAATGTATCTTGCATATCAACTGTAAGCACAGCATCCTTACCAAGCCATCCTAACCAATGCTTGGTTGTCCATGGGAACTCACCAATAATACCATCGGTTAATGTAGCAGGGGGATTTGCATAATTACCTTTCGTTGGAGTTAATACGGTAACGTTAGCACCTGACGAAGGCGCGATAGTTAAGTTCTTTATTAATGTAACTGTATCTGTATTTAAAACGCTTCTAATTTTTAAAACACCAGACTCGTCAACTGAAATTGGATCGGTGTAGGAATCATAATCACCATCATTCCATGATAAATCGATTTGCTGATTTTCCTTTGGTGTAACGCTAATCGTTAATTCGCCAATAATTTCAGATGCACTAATTGTAACTGCTGGACGTAAATAGCTTTTTGCAAAATTGACATTCCACTTTTTCAAGAGCGACTGATGCTTGATAACATTTTTCTCGAAACGAGGATAATTGTGAGTTAAAGAATCAGACCATAGTACTTCACTCAATGCTTCTAATCGAGGGAACAACATATACTCCACTTGTTTAGTATCATACATGTATTCTGTCCACAGATTTGCTTGCGCTCCTAATATATACTTCCGTTGTTCACCTTTTAATGTATCAGGTATTGGCTGATAAGCATATACTTTTTCGAGTGGAGTAAATCCTCCGATAGCAAGCGGCTCTAAATTTTTCTCGCCTTGATAATGATCAAAATAACAATGAGAACCAGGAGTCATGATTGCATAATGATTTGAAGTTGCAGCTGCAATACCTCCTTCTATTCCTTGCCAGCTCATAACTGTTGCATTTTGCGCGAGACCACCTTCTAAAATCTCATCCCAACCAATTAGTTTTTTTCCTTTCGATTCAAGAATCTTTTCTATGCGCTGAATAAAATAGCTTTGTAATTCGAGTTCATCTTTCAAGTTGTTTTTCTTTTTTACTTCCTGACAAATAGGACATTCTTTCCAACGTGATTTAGGACATTCATCTCCACCAATATGGATATATTCAGAAGGAAAAAGATGTGCTACCTCATCAAGAATATCATCTAAAAATTTAAACGTTGATTCTTTGTTACAAAACACATCATCAAATCCACCCCAACCAGTTGATACCTGAAATGTACCACCTTTACAAGAAAACTCAGGATAAGAAGCTAATGCTGCCATTGAATGTCCTGGCATTTCAATTTCAGGAATAATCGTTACACCGCGAGCAGTGGCATATTTAATTACCTCTTTAATTTCTTTTTGCGTGTAATAACCACCATAAGGAATCGAATCGATTTTATGATCACGATAAGGGCCTATCATACTACCTGCACGATTAGCACCAACCGATGTAAGCTTCGGATATTTTTTAATTTCAATTCTCCAGCCTTGATCATCTACCAAATGCCAATGAAAAGTATTCATTTTATAAAGTGCGATTAAGTCGATGTATTTTTTGATAAAAGTAACATCAAAAAAATGTCGTGATACATCGAGATGCACACCACGATAACCAAATTGTGGATTATCGTTAATTGTTAAACAAGGAATCTGATTATTATGCTCAGAAGCATACCAAGCAAGTTGAGTGACTGTTGCTAATCCACGAATCATTCCTTTTTTACCTGCAACTAATTCGATTTTGGCGGATGTAACGGTAAGGCTATACCCTTCAGAAGTATTATGCTTATCTACTTTTA
>CAMBYJ010000161.1 GCA_945872015.1 Chitinophaga pinensis
TTGCTTACACTCACTTACAGAATAAAAATTTGAAGTGGGAATATCTTTTGCCATTGATTCAACAGACTACTTTAAAAATTGAGCGCAACGCACCGAAAGATGTGCAAACGGGTCCTGCGCGCCGCAACGACCAAAAGATCATTAACGAACACTTACAGCTTTTGAAAAAAGAGAAGAATGCAATGGAGGTGTATCGGGTGATGACGGAGTATATTAAATCGAATTATCAGGTGCGGGATTAAACTTTCCTACACGAAATACCTACCACCGGCTGGTCAGCTAATATTACTTTCCAAAAATCAGACGAAAATTCTTCTTCACCTTCTTTTGATAATTCCATTACGTGCCAATTGATATCAGTAAATCCTGATGACTGTAAAACACGAGTATAGGTAGCTCTTTCTAAATGATAGTTCGTAACAGAAACAAAGCTATCATCAGGCTGATAAAAGCGATAAATAATTTCAGCACCTTCGTTATAACTTTCATTTTCACGCGTAAATCGATAAGGCATTAACGATTCAACAGTTCCTCGGTAATCAGGATTACTATTGATGGTAATAAATTTTCCTCCTGGTTTTAAATGTTTGAAAATTGCATCACACATTGCTTTTAACGATTGCTCATCATGCGCATAATTCAATAAATAACTAGCGCAAATAAAATCGAATTGTTTATCGATAGAAAGTTCAGCTGCATCGCTGCAAATGTATGTCAACGATAATGGCTTTGCTTTTTCTGCTTCTTCTGCTAATGCAATCATACCTGCAGATAAATCAACACCAACAACACTGGATGCACCTCTCAATTTAAACTGACGAGTGTAAAAACCATCTCCGCAAGCTAAATCTAAAACATCTTTTCCCGTTAAGTCGCCTATCAAATTAAAGTAAGTATATGCTTCAATATGTTTTCTCCACGGCATCAATTTAGAAGCCTGATATTCTTGTGCAATTGCATCGTAATCTGTTGCCATTTTTAATCTATTTTTTACTAATTAGTTTTAATTTTATTCATCAATACTCGATATGCAAGTGCAGCCAATGCAAATCCTACAAACCACGAATAATTGTAAACATGTATTAACCATTCAGGAAATAAATCCTTATTTACAACATGTATTGCAGCAAGAAACCCAGGAACATTCGGCAATACACCAATAACAAATGCTATAATGGCCTTGCTATTAAATCCATTGTCAAACTGATAAATACCATCATGACGATATAAGTCATCCACTAACAATTCTTTTTTACGGATAATAAAATAATCGACAATCATAATTCCACCAATTGGACCTAATAGACTTGAATAAGCAATCAACCAGGTAAAAATATATCCTGAAGGATCTGCAATTAATTTCCATGGAAAAATTAAAAGTCCGATGATACCAGTTATGTAACCACCTTTTTTAAAATCAATTTTTGATGGTGATAAATTTGAAAAATCGTTTGCAGGACTCACAATATTTGCAGCAATGTTTGTAGCTAATGTAGACAATGCAATCGCAATCATAGCAATACTAATCATCCATTTGTTTTCAAAGTTGGAAGCTAAATCGATAGGATTCCAGATAACTTTTCCGAATATAATTGCAGTGGCTGATGTAACGATGACTCCGATAAATGCAAACAACGTCATTGATGGTGCAAGTCCTATTGCCTGCCCTATTACATGTGCCCTTTGATTCTTTGCGTAGCGTGTAAAATCAGGAATATTCAATGATAGTGTCGCCCAAAATCCGACCATACCTGTAAGTGCAGGAAAGAAGAATGCAAAAAATTCTGATGAAGAATTAAACTTTGATGATTGTGATAAAATGGGACCTAATCCGTGTACATCTTTAATAGCCCAATACAACAATGCTAATGCTGCAAGTGGTAATACAAATGCTTTAAAGACCAATAGTTTTTTAATACTATCAACTCCTTTATGTACGATGAACATATTTAACATCCAGAAGAGTAAAAATGTAATTGCAGGTCCTGTTTCCAACATCCATGATGCAGGAAATACAGCAGGCAGTGAATCAAGAGAAGGTATCCAGATTCGAAACATTTGATAAAGAGCAAACCCTCCTATCCATGTTTGAATTCCGAACCATCCACAAGCAACAATTGCTCTTAATAATGCTGGAATATTTGCACCCAAAACTCCGAAGCTTGCTCGCGCTAAAACTGGAAACGGAATTCCGTATTTTGCTCCTGCATGTCCGTTTAATATCATTGGTACTAACACAATGGCATTGCCTAAAAAAACAGTTAGTACTGCCTGCCACCAATTCATTCCACCTTCAATAAGTGAACTTGCTAACATATATGTTGGGATGCATAAACTCATACTGATCCATAATGCGGTATAATTCCATATACCCCATGTTCGCTTTTCGGCTGCTACGGGAGCAAGGTCCTCACTAGTAAGAATTGATTGTCTCTGATTAGGCTGCATTGTGTGATTATTACCAACACAATATAGGTAATTGGATAGTGATAAATTTTAAATGAGGAATAAGAAATGATTAAAATATTAACAAGAGCATCTAATATAAAACAGGTGTGGGTTTCCAGTAGGTATGGGTTTAAACCCACACCTGTTGATGATTGATGTTATTTTCAAACTCATCAGGAGCAGGTTTAAACCTGCACCTGATATATGAATAATCTTATTTTTGATTATCCAATCGATGATGCGCTTTTTGATTTTTGATATAATTATAAATTTTATCTAATTCCCATTCAGATATAGCATAGGTCGCATAACCACGTTGCCAAATAAAATAATCATCCGTGAAATTAGATTGATTTATAAAAAACGAACTGCTTCCTTTAACCTGTTTTATTACGTCAGCAATAGATTTCGTTTTATTCATTAAAAACAAACAATGGATATGATCTGGAGCTCCATTCACAATTTTCGGAACGCATCCCAATTCATAAAATTGATATGAAATAAATTTATAGAGCTGCGTGTCAAAAGTACTATCAATTAATGGCATTCGGTTTTTTGTTGCCCAAACAGCATGAATCCAAACCTGACTGCATGATTTTGTCATGTGACAAAATTAATTCAACACCATAGCTGAGATAAGCAATTTGTTGATGTGTTGATAAATTAATTGAAAAAAACTAGGTTGCTGTCTTCAGGTGTTGGATTAATCCAACACCTGATATAATAGAATTTTTGTGTTGTACTGTAATTTTTTGAACCTAAACAGGTGTGGGTTTAAACCCACACCTACAGGCAATCCCGCACCTGATTGAATTTATTAAATCCCCGACAACACCCGTCTAACGCCATCCGTAGCCGTAGAACGGATTAAGGTAAAATCGTTGGCGCCGTGGGGTAAATCTGATTTTGGGTCGATTAAATATTTTTGTGTGGCTTTATTTGCGAAGTGGACTAGTCCAGCTGCAGGATAAACTTGTAATGATGTGCCTACAACTAAAAATACATCTGCTTGTTCTACTATTTCGATGGCTTTGTCCATCATAGGAACTTGCTCACCAAACCAAACTATATGCGGACGTAATTGAAATCCTTTCTCACAATTATCACCAAGTTTTAATTCCCACTGTTCTAGTTTGTAAATCAAATCCGGAAAAGCAGTACTTCGCACTTTCATTAATTCACCATGCAAATGAACAACATTCGTTGAGCCTGCTCGCTCATGTAAATCATCTACGTTTTGAGTTACGACTGTGACATTATATTTACTCTCTAATTCAGCAATTGCTACGTGTGCATCGTTAGGAGAACACTCCAATAATTGTTTTCTGCGCTCGTTGTAAAATCGTAATACTAATTCAGGATTAGCATGAAATGCTTCAGGAGTTGCGACATCTTCAATCGCATGATTCTCCCATAATCCATCGGCATCGCGAAATGTTTTTAATCCGCTTTCGGCGCTGATGCCCGCTCCAGTAAATACAACTATATGTTTCATTAAATTATTTTCCAATCATCTTCAAAATGAAATCCTCGTAATAAGTCACCAATAGGCATTCGTTTTTTGCCAGGCAATTGTGCTTCCAACACATTTACAAAACCATCTGCTCCACTGATTTTTAAAAATGATTTTCCATCCGTCACTAATTGATGCGTTAGAAAAACTCCTGCTTCTTCTTTGGTCGATTTAAAAATCTTCATTGCAAAAATAGAATCATCCGTTTTCTGCATTTCTACAAATGCACCAGGATATGGCGATAGTCCGCGGATATGATTATGAATTTCTGAAATCGTTTTTGAAAAATCTAATTTGCAATGCTCTTTAAAAATCTTAGGCGCATGTTTTAATTCATCGGTAGATTTTAAAAACATTTCCTGAGGCATTGCCTTTATTCCACCTTGCTCAATTTGCTGCACCGTTTTTAAAACTAACCCTGCTCCTATTTGCATCATACGATCGTGCAATTCTCCTGCTGATTCATTCTCTCCTATTGGAACTTCTTCACGAAAGATAATACTACCCGTATCAATTTCTTGTTGCAAAAAGAAAGTAGACAAACCTGTTTTTGTTTCTCCATTCATGACTGCACGATTGATGGGCGCAGCTCCTCTGTATTGAGGCAATAAAGATCCGTGTAAATTAAAAGTTCCTAAAGGTGGCATCGACCATAAAACTTCTGGCATCATGCGAAAGGCAACTACAATTTGAAGATCAGGTTGTAATGATTTTACTTCATCTAAAAAAGCTTGGGATTTTAATTTTTCAGGCTGTAATACTTTTAAACCTTTTGAAAGTGCATATTCTTTTACTGTAGAAAATGTCAGTTGTTGTCCACGTCCTGCCGGTTTATCGGGTGCCGTAACAACTGCAACAACATCATAACCATTCTCCACTAAAATATTTAAAGAAGGAACTGCAAATTCAGGAGTTCCATAATAGATAATTCTCATTTTTTCAGATAAATAATATCACTGATTTTAATTAATGGTCCGCCCATACATGCAGATACGCCCCCTTTCATAAAGCTAAACTTCGCTCCTATTTTTAATCCACTTACTCTGACTGAATCAGGTAAATTTATTGGTTCATAGATCTTGTTATTATCGTCTGTTAATAAAAACTGACAGCCATCTACTTTTCGTTTATCCAACACC
>CAMBYJ010000162.1 GCA_945872015.1 Chitinophaga pinensis
ACTACCATTGCGTGCTTGCGGTATTTGCGCATAAAGGCTGGAGACATAAATCCAATCTTGCTTAGAAAATAAACTATCATCGGAAGCTCAAATACAAATCCGCATGATAAAGTCATAACAGTAACAATGTTAATGTATGAAGCCATGCTAATTTGATTACTTATTTCTTCGCTGACTTTATAACTACCTAAAAAATTAATTGACAACGGTGATATGATATAGTATCCAAAAAGAATTCCCATTATAAATAACAACGATGTGAAAAACACAAGACCTTTTGAATATTTTATTTCTCTGGCAGATAATGCAGGTTTAATGAATCTCCATAGTTCCCATACTAAATAAGGAAATCCTAAAACACAACCCGTCACAAATGCTACCCACATATGTGTGGTGAACTGTCCGCTGATATCTAAATTGATAACAGAAAAATCGATTTGTGTGATGCACATATCAATATTCAATTTCTGTCCTAATAAACATAACATACGATACGTCCAGAAGTCAGTATTTTTTGGAGCCAGAATTATTCCATCAAAAATTAATTCTTTATTAAAAAAAGCAACGAGTCCTAAGGTGCAAATAACAAGTACCGTACGAACTACATGCCATCGTAATGCCTCGAGGTGATCAAGGAAGGACATATCATAATTAGGATCTCTTTTTTTAAACAGCATAATTAAATAATTCCTTCTCTAAGTAAATCGTGTAAGTGAATAAAACCAACAAATTTTTTCTTTTCAGTGACTACCAGTTGTGTAATATTAAATGACTTCATCATGTCTAATGCTTCAATCGCCATGGTATCACTTTCAATATGCTTAGGTTTTTTATTCATGATGTCTTTTGCTTTCAACAAATCGAACTTGCTTTTTTGTTGCATGGTTCTTCTTAAATCTCCATCGGTAATAATTCCTACTAATTTATTTTTTTCTACAACAGCGGTACACCCTAACCGTTTGGATGTTATTTCAAGAATAACTTCGGTAATAGGTGTGTCAGGACTAACAATAGGCTTTGGGTTATTGGTCCATAGGTCTGCTACTTTTAAATAAAGTTTCTTTCCTAATGCGCCACCTGGATGATATTTTGCAAAATCTTTACTTGTAAATCCTCTTGCTTCTACTAAACATACAGCCAATGCATCGCCCATTGCAAGTTGCACAGTTGTTGAACTTGTTGGTGCTAGGTTATGCGGACAAGCTTCTTGTTTCACTGCAGTATTCAGAATATAATCTGCATGACGACCTAAGTCTGAATTTTTCTTTCCCACCATTGCTACAAGAATATTTCCACCATTTTTAATAAGTGGTGCAAGTACTTTTATTTCAGGTGTGGTGCCGCTATTCGAAATTAAAATAACAATATCGTTTTTTTGAATCATGCCAAGATCACCATGAATTGCATCTGCTGCATGCATAAAAATAGAAGGCGTTCCTGTCGAGTTAAATGTTGCAACCATTTTGTTAGCAATGATTGCACTCTTTCCAATGCCACTAATAACAACTCTTCCTTTGCAAGAAATAATTTTTTTAACTATTTCTAAAAAATCCGAATCAAGTTGTTTTTTTAAATCAGCAATTGCTTTCGATTCAATATCGATGGTCTTTCGTGCTGAAGCTAAAATTTTTTGGTCGGATATCATAGTAGTGTAATCATTTATTTCTGCAAAAGTATTTTATTATTTAATCAGAATTTTATTTGCTTTTATTTGTTTTTGACTGTATCTTCACACAATAAGAAGTTGTTGTTTATAATTTGTGTATTGAATGATAAATATCCCTCTTCTTGAAGACAAAAATAGGTTAAATTTGTTGTCCTTTAATTTTCTAACGAATAATGTTATTGGCTGAATCAACGCTCCAGGAAGCGTTACAAAAATATTTTGGATACGAGCAATTCAAAGGTGAACAGGAACAAATCATTCGAAATGTTCTTGATGGAAATAACACCTTTGTAATTATGCCAACCGGTGGTGGTAAGTCGATGTGCTACCAATTACCTGCGCTAATGAGCGAGGGTACTGCTATTGTGATATCTCCACTAATTGCCTTGATGAAGAATCAGGTGGATGCCATTCGTGGATTTAATACGGATGATGGTATTGCACATTTTTTAAATTCTTCGCTTACAAAAACAGAAATACAAACTGTTAGAAAAGACATTAAAGCAGGGAAAACAAAACTGCTTTATGTTGCTCCTGAATCACTTACTAAAGATGAGAATGTCAAGTTCTTAAAAGAAGTGAATATTTCTTTTTTCGCAATTGATGAAGCGCATTGTATTTCAGAATGGGGTCATGATTTCCGTCCTGAGTATCGTCGCTTACGACCAATTATTGATGAGATTGGTAAAGTTCCAATCATCGCTTTAACAGCAACAGCAACAGAAAAAGTTCAAGGAGATATTCAAAAAAATCTAGGGATGATGGATGCGAGCTTGTTCAAAGCTTCATTTAATCGTGCAAACTTATACTATGAAATTCGTCCTAAGCAAAATGTGCTAAAGGAAATTATAAAATTTGTTAAGCAAAATTCGGGAAAGTCGGGCGTGATTTATTGCTTGAGCAGAAAGAAAGTAGAAGAGGTAGCAGAGACTTTAACGGTTAACGGAATACGTGCATTACCTTATCACGCTGGATTAGATCCATCAACTCGTGCTTCACATCAAGATAAGTTTTTGATGGAAGAGGCAGATGTAATTGTTGCAA
Organism: Chitinophaga pinensis; assembly: GCA_945872015.1. Taxonomy (GTDB): domain Bacteria; phylum Bacteroidota; class Bacteroidia; order AKYH767-A; family OLB10; genus CAINEC01. The sequence continues at coordinate 2,711 of CAMBYJ010000162.1, forward strand.
CAATTGCTTTCGGGATGGGAATTGATAAGCCAGATGTACGATTTGTCATTCATCATGATATTCCAAAGAGCTTAGAAGGGTATTATCAGGAAACAGGTCGTTCAGGTCGTGATGGTCGTGAAGGGAAATGTGTGACTTTTTATTCTTTCAAGGATATTGAAAAGTTGGAAAAGTTCATGAAGGGAAAGCCCGTTGCAGAGCAAGAGATTGGGAAGCAATTATTGATTGAGACTGTTGGATATGCAGAGACATCTGTATGTAGAAGAAAAGTATTATTAAATTATTTCGGAGAAAGATATGAGCAAGAGAACTGTGGAAATTGCGATAACTGTTTACACCCTAAACCATTGATAGAGGCACAAGATGAACTTGCATTATTAATTGATGCAGTAAAAGCGGTAAAAGAAAAACATCAGGGAGAACATCTGGTGAACGTCCTTTTAGGAAAGGCGGATCAACAAGTAAAAACATATAAGCACGATAAACTGGAAGTGTTTGGTGAAGGAGCTGATCAAAGCGATCGTTTCTGGACAACACTCATTCGTCAAGCGGTATTGGCTGGTTTCCTTCATAAGGATATCGATAATTATGGATTGTTAAAAATCAGTGACAAAGCAGATGCGTTTGTTGAAAATCCAGAGTCGTTTAAAATTGCTTTAGATACAAGCTTTGAAGATACGGAGAGCGACGACGAAGAAGAATTCAGTGGAGGTGGAGCAGGAGGCGGCGGTGCTGCTGATACACAGTTGTTTGAAATGTTGAAGAATCTGCGTAAGACGGTTGCTAAGAATATGAACGTTCCACCGTTTGTTGTTTTTCAAGATCCTTCTTTAGAAGAAATGACAACCAACTATCCAATTACAATGGATGAGTTGAAAAACATTACCGGTGTTGGTGCTGGTAAAGCGTTAAAATATGGGAAGCCATTTATTGAGCTGATTAAAAAATATGTTGAGGATAACGAGATTGAAAGACCTGTTGACATTGTCGTAAAAAGTGTTGTCAATAAAAGCGGATTGAAAGTTTATCTGATTCAGAATATCGATCGCAAAATTTCTCTTGAGGGAATGGCGAAAGCAAAAGGCTTGAAGGTTTCAGATATCATAGCAGAGTTAGAAACAATTGTCGCATCAGGTACTAAAATTGATATTAGTTATTATATCAATGAAGTTGTTGATGAAGATCGTCAGGATGAGGTGTTTGATTATTTCAAATCGGCTGAGTCTGATTCTGTAGAAGATGCCCTGAAAGATTTGGGTGAAGATGATTACACCGAAGAAGAAATTCGATTGATGCGAATAAAATTCATTAGCGAGGTAGGAAACTAAATCGCTCGATCTGATAAAGAACAAAAAAACCTGTAGCATTTGCTACAGGTTTTTTTATTTAGTATTCATCTTCATTAAAAAAGAAATCATCTTTTGTAGGATAGTCAGGCCAAATTTCTTCAATAGTTTCGTAAGGCTCACCTTCGTCTTCTAACTCCTGAAGGTTTTCTATTACTTCCATAGGAGCTCCCGAACGAATTGCATAATCAATAAGCTCATCCTTGGTAGCAGGCCATGGGGCATCTTCCAGGTGGGAAGCAAGTTCTAAAGTCCAGTACATAGTTGTAAATTTAATAGATTTTAAACGATATAAAAATTAATTTGATGCTCCCGTTTTTAACAGGGGCGTGCAAAAATAACAAAAGATTTATCTAAAAAAACAAATTTTTTCAAGGTATTTTAAATTCTTGGGGTCCAAGGACTTTCCTCTGCATTCAGATTTTTGGCTGTCCAACGGGATAATAAGAACAAATAATCAGATAAACGGTTGAGGTAGATACTGATAACAGGGTCTGTTTTTGCCTCGTTTTGCAAGTGAACAATCAAACGCTCCGCTCTTCTACATACACATCGTGCAATATGAATTTGAGATACAAGTGGGTGGCCTCCTGGCAGAATAAACGACTTTAACGGCTCCAATTGTTCATCCATAGCATCCATTTCTGTTTCCAACAATTGGCAATCAGCCTCCGATAAGGTGGGCAGTTTCATCTTGCTCTTCTCCGGATCGGCAGCTAATAAAGACCCTATCGTGAATAATCGATCTTGAATATAAAGTAGTTGCTTAACATGGTTTTCATCAGCAATCTGATCTCGGATTAATCCAACCCATGAGTTCAATTCATCAACGGTACCATATGCCTCAATACGCAAATGATATTTAGGAACCCTCGTGCCTCCAATTAATGAAGTCTCACCCTGATCTCCTGTTTTAGTGTAAATTTTCATCTTAAGCGGGCTGTTTAACTTTTATATTTTGATTCATTGCGTCTGATTCTACTAATCCATCTTTTAATCGAACGATGCGATGAGCAT
>CAMBYJ010000163.1 GCA_945872015.1 Chitinophaga pinensis
CTATTCTGCTTGGATTAGGTGTTGCAGTGTGGTTGATTTTGAGAGAATTTAAACCCGAAGCATTTTATCAGATTATCTGGACAACCAATTCTACACTTTGGTTGCTCTTAGCGCTAGTCTCTATTTTTATTCGCGACTTTGCGTATATGGTACGCGTTAGGGCGCTTACCGATTACGATTTAAGCTGGTATAGATCCTTCATAGTTATCATGCTCTGGGAGTTTAGCTCTGCATTGGTACCTGGTATGTTTGGCGGTGGATTCCTATTCGCGATTTTTATATTAAATAAAGAAGGAATCAACATGGGAAAGAGTATTACTGCCATTATGAACTCCTCTTTTTTAGATGGAATTTTCTTAGCTACGATGGCCCCATTGGTTTATTGGTTAATTGGTAAAGAAGCATTGTTTTCTAGTGTGAATATTGATACCACTGTTGGTAGTAGTATCTTCTATACTTTTTGGGTAGTTTATTTTTCGATTATCGGATATAAAATTTTAATTGCCTATGCGTTGTTTGTCAATCCGCATTTCATTAAATCACTACTATTAAAATTAACGTCATTACCACTCTTAAACAGATGGCATCAAAATGCAATTGAAACGGGAGGACAATTAATTATCGCTAGTAAAGGATTAAAGAATCAAAATTCAAAATATTGGATTATTACAATTATTTCAACCTTTGCTTCTTGGATTGCGCGCTTCTCAATTGTTAACTGTATTATTCATGCCTTTCATGGCGAAAGCGTTGTTAGCGATGCAGTAGTTTATGGAAAGCAAGTAGTAATGGGAATTATTATCTTACTAAGTCCTACACCTGGTGGTAGCGGACTTGCAGAATACATTTTCAGTAACTTCTTAAATGAATTTATCCCGAACGGCTTGGCGTCAGCGTTAGGATTCCTTTGGAGAATATTAAGTTATTACCCGTATATTTTTGTTGGAGCAATAATTTTACCTCGCTGGCTAAAAAGTCATTTTAAATTAGATCAGTTTAAAATGTAATAGCTAACTAATTCATCACTTTGGAACTTCCATCACTGCGTGACACTCTTTACAAGTGCGTAAAGCTTCATCCCCATAGAATTTTTCCATTACAGCTTTTAATTGCTCAACAATATCTTCAAGCGAAAACTCAGCTTCATATAATTTGGTAGCACAAGCTTCGCAAAACCACATGCACTTATCAATCTCTTCTTCTTTACGCTTTCTTTCAATAACTAATCCAACAGTATTTGGTCCGCGTTGAGGCGAATGCGGAATGCGTGGAGGAAGCAAGAACATTTCTCCTGCTTTGATATTTACATCTACATGCTTACCATCCTGAATGGTTTTAACAGTAATATCACCTTCAATTTGATAAAAAAGTTCTTCCCCTTCCTCAAAGTGATAATCCTTGCGGGAATTGGGTCCGCCTACCACCATCACAATAAAATCTTCACTTAACTCATAAACAACTTTGTTGCCTACAGGAGGTTTTAATAAATGTCGGTTTTCATCAATCCATTTATTTAAATTAATGGGGGTAGCGATTGCCATAGCGATTACATTTGTAGTATTGAATAGCAAAGTAACTTAATCGTATCAAACAATCAAAGTTTCCTTTGCAATATCCTTAATTCATTTATCGCATGAATCTAAATTTACAGAATTATACAGCCTTAGTATGTGGCAGTTCACAAGGAATAGGCAAAGCAGCAGCGACTGAATTAGCCGCTATGGGTGCACGTGTTGTATTATTGGCTAGAAGTGAAGAAGCTTTAAAATCTACTTGTAGTTCACTGCCTACTCCTAATGGACAACAACATCATTACCTGGCAGCAGATTTTTCAAATCCTGCACAAGTAGCATCAGTAGTAAGCACATTTGTGAATACGGGCAATCCTATTCATATTCTGGTTAACAATACAGGAGGCCCTCCCGGAGGTCCGATTGTGAATGCCACAACAGAAGCCTTTTTAAATACATTTAATCAGCATTTGATTTGTAATCACTTAATCGCCCAAGCCGTATTACCTGGAATGAAAGAAGCTGGCTTTGGAAGAATTATCAATATCATTTCTACAAGCGTAAAACAACCGTTAAAAGGTCTTGGTGTTTCCAATACCATTCGTGCAGCTGTTGCTAATTGGTCTAAGACGCTTTCAATTGAAGTGGCACCTTTTGGAATAACTGTAAACAATGTTTTACCAGGTGCAACAGCAACACAAAGATTATCATCCATCATCGAAAATAAATCGCAAAAGCAAAATCATACAATTGATGAGGTAGAGCAAGAGATGTTAGCAGAGATTCCTGCAGGTCGATTTGGAAAGCCAGAGGAGATTGCGGCAGCAGTAGCTTTTCTTGCATCGCCAGCAGCGGCCTATATCAACGGAATAAATATTCCTGTTGATGGTGGTCGGACAGGGTGTTTGTAGTTTCTTTTTTACAGTGCAGAGTAAATAATCTGTTTAGTAATTAAGTGCAGTATAAATTATTCCTATTATGCTTTACTCTACATATGCCAAAGTATTGCCATATCTCAAAAGCAAGAGAATATTGCACAGAATTATTTTTCAATTAAACTGCATTCTACTAATTACAATATCAGTTTAAACTTTAACGAACTTCAAAACAATTTTCAAGTTCAGTTGATTAATATGAGTGGCAAAGTTGTGCTCAAACAAAAATATGCAAAGGCGCAATCAGTTAATTTACTTTCTATAAATCTTAGTAATGGGTTGTATTATATCTGTGTAATTGCTAAGGAATTTACCACAGGACAATTTGTTGTTGTAAATCATACTTCAGATCAATAGATAAAATGTAATTTTGTAAACTATTCAATATAGCAATGATGAAAATTCTTAATTTAATCAATGGACAATTAGTAGCTCCAGTTTCGGATACCTACATCGATAATTATAATCCATCAACGGGAACTATTTATAGTTTAATTCCTGATAGTGATGAGCGTGATGTAGAAAATGCTGTTGCTGCTGCAAAGAATGCTTTTCCTGCTTGGAGAGATATGCCGAAAGAAAAGCGCTCGGCGATTCTGATTAAACTAAGTGATTTAATTCAACGTGATTTAGATAAGCTCGCATTAGCAGAATCGATCGATAACGGTAAGCCGTTGTGGTTATCAAAGTCGGTAGATATTCCTCGTGCAGTATCTAATATTCATTTTTATGCAACTGCTTCTTTGCACTTGCATGATGAAGCTTATTCAATGGGAACTGTTGCGATGAATTATACTATGCGCACTCCACTTGGAATTGCAGGTTGTATTTCTCCTTGGAATCTTCCTCTTTATTTATTTACATGGAAGATTGCTCCAGCACTTGCATCGGGTAATTGTGTGATTGCTAAGCCAAGTGAAATAACGCCAATGACAGCATTTCATTTAGCTGAATTGTCAATTGAAGCTGGTATGCCGGCAGGTGTATTAAATATTATTCATGGTTACGGACATAAAGTAGGAGCTGCGATAGTTTCGCATAAAGATATTCCTGCGATTTCATTTACAGGTGGTACAAAAACGGGAGAAGATATTGCGCGAGTAGCAGCACCCATGTTTAAAAAGATATCACTTGAGTTAGGAGGAAAAAACCCGAATATCATTTTTGCTGATTGTGATTTTGAAAAGGCGGTACAAACAACTGTGCGTTCATCTTTTTCAAACCAAGGTGAAATTTGTTTATGTGGCTCACGAATTTTTGTTGAGCGTAGCATCTATGAAAAATTTAAAACAGCCTTCGTAGAAGAAGTTAAAAAACTCAAAGTTGGTAATCCGTTAAATGATGAAAACTGGATTGGTGCTATTGTTTCAAAACCACATATGGAAAAAATCCTTTCGTATGTTCAATTAGCAAAGCAAGAAGGTGGAACTGTTATTTGTGGTGGACAACAACTGCATCCCGAAGGGGAACACGCGAATGGATATTATATCGCACCAACAGTTATTGAAGGTTTAACCTATGATTGTAGAACGAATCAGGAAGAAATTTTTGGACCTGTTGTAACGCTAATGCCTTTTGATACTGAAGAACAAGTTTTGAAATATGCGAATAGTACAACGTATGGTTTAGCAGCTTCTGTATGGACGCAGCATTTAACGCGTGCGCATAGAGTGGTTGCCAATTTACAAAGTGGAATTGTTTGGATTAATACTTGGTTGCTTCGCGATTTAAGAACTCCATTTGGTGGAGTGAAAAATTCTGGTGTTGGAAGAGAAGGCGGCTTTGAAGCGTTGAAGTTTTTTACAGAAGAGAAAAACGTTTGTATAAAATTGTAAATAGCGGATTTATTTTATGATCGAAACTTTGCCCCGTAGGCTATGGTTTTCATGAAAAACATCTGTGAATTTAACCACGTAAATGTAGGTGACTTCTTGAATGATGTTACCATTTTCTTTACCGTCCCAACCTTCTTCTAAATTGTTAATGGTGGTTACATGATTAGCCCATCTGCTATACATCGACATTGAAAAATCTGAAACGTTTGTTGAATTACATTTGAAAACTTCGTTTTTAGCGTCGTTATTAGGACTAAACACATTTGGGACATAAATCGTGTAAATTGGACGTTTAATAACTTTGCGATTGTATCAGCTCCTAGGTAATCCGTTTTTTAGTAAGGATAAAACTAATTGTGATTTATAGTTTTTTAGATAGTTTTTAACTGAAAAGGTGAAATGTACTTTTAACAGGATAATTATATTCTTGCCTAACGGACCAACGTAACTGTGCCTTTATATTCGTAACGTTTCTTGTTTAATGTTTCACGCAAATTAATGGTATATACGTACACCCCTGAAGGTGATAGATTGCCTTTTAAATCACGACCATTCCATAGCGGATTACTTTCAGCCTGATTTACTAATTGCCCTTCGCGAGTATAAATTTTTATATCAAAGGAGCTAAAATTAAATCCATACATTTCAAATATATCATTCACCCCATCATCATTTGGTGTAAATGCTTTCGGAATATAGAAGGAATAATCGTTCACAACCGATATTGTTTTGACAATTGTATCGCTACATTGATATTGATTATTTACTATCAACGTCACATCGTAGTTCCC
>CAMBYJ010000164.1 GCA_945872015.1 Chitinophaga pinensis
TGGTGAAGCAACCTGTAAATTTCTTGATTAATACATTTCAAGTTCTATCGGGAATAAAGAGTTGGGTTGGAAGAAAAGGAGATGAAAAGATTTTACGTGGCTTGAAGCCAGGGGTATTATCACCATCGAGCATCAGCGATACTAACGCCAGCGAAGTAACGAAAGACCGTTTAAATGCTCTTTATGCGAAAGAATACAACTGGATGAATGACTGGAGGATGGTTGTCAGTAATTTAAAAAAGGCTGGCGATTAATCAGCCAGTTACTTTATTCCTTTAAGCACCTCACCCTTCAACTCAACTATCACTTCGTTTCTGCGATTTACTAACTCAAATGGAGGATTGTATCCTAACAAGTAAAATTTATTAGTGTATGGTATACCTTCTTTATCTAAAGCTGCAATTAGTTTTTGTTTGTGCTCCTCGATGTTCTTATCGTTTGCCCAGCCACCAAATGTTATCGCTGCAACTACTTTTGCCGGTTCTTCTGTAAATTGTATTTGTGATTGATTTGGCTGAGGAAGTGTTTCCTTTTTGTATTTCTTAGGCACCATAAACATCATCGTCATGGAATCTTCCAACGACATAGCCACAGGAGAGGTCATTGCAATATTTTCATTTCTATCATTACCACCAAAAATATACCCTGCTAAAATTCTAAATCCTGTGCTGGACGCATTTTTATATTCATTGGTAGAAAGCTTTACCGAAGTAAACAAAGTAGCATCATAACTACGAATTTCAAACCCATCGTATTTTTTCTTAACAGTGTAGGGATACATTTCAATATCACTTTGGCTTTTGAATGCATAAACCTGTATCACGATAAATGCAAGGACAACTATTCCGAGTATGATATAAACTATTTTCATGGTGTTTTAATTTGATTGCTTTTATTAGAACGTTTGAGGAGTGTAAATGTTTTGATTGTAAAACAACCAAAATATAAAAAGTCCAATTATAAATAATAATACCCTCACCAACCCACCTTCCTTTAGACGTCCCTAATCGCATCAAACAACCCACTACTAATTTTATCCTTAAACAACTTTCAGAACATATTCTCTACTGACTTTTCAATGTTTACGAACAAAGTGAAAATCCGAAAAGAAAATTAACAATAAAACTAACTAACTTTGAAGGGCAATAATCTTATAAATGCAAACACTACAGGGTTTTATTCAACAAAGACATCAAATCTTATTTCAGGTGGTTTTTTATTTTTTTACTGCCTTAACAAAAGATCTAATCTTTTACAAAAACGTAAAGTATGTCTAAAGCAATTGTTATAGGTGCAGGGATTGCAGGCATTGCTACTGCATTGCGTTTACGTGCTGCGGGAATAGAGGTTGATGTTTTTGAAGCCAATGATTATCCCGGAGGTAAACTGCACGCATTTGACTTGAATGGTTATCGTTTCGATGCTGGTCCTTCACTATTTACAATGCCTGAATTAGTCACTGAACTTTTTCAGTTATTCGGAGAGTCATCAGCAGATTATTTTGAATATATTCGTAAAGATTCGGTTTGTAATTATTTTTGGGAAGATGGTATTCGCTTTAATGTAAACGCAAACAGGGAGCTATTTGCTAAAGAAGCAGCAGCTAAATTTGGCATAGAGGCCGAAACATTGTTAGCCTATTTAAAAAAGAGTCAGAAGAAGTACGAATTAACCTCACCTTTGTTTCTTGAAAAGTCCTTGCATAAAGTCAGCACGTATTTATCTAAAGATACGCTCAAGGCTTTATTGCAAATGTCTGATATGGGCATTTTCACCAATCTCAATTCGCTTAATCAATCAGAAATACAGGAACCACACCTCGTTCAGTTATTCAATCGGTACGCCACCTATAACGGCTCTTCGCCTTATCGTACCCCCGGCATTATGAGTATGATTCCGCATTTGGAGTTGTACCTAGGCACCTATTTCCCGAAAAACGGAATGCATAGTATTACGATGAGTCTTTATCAATTGGCCGTTAAGCAAGGCGTTCAGTTTAATTTTAATCACAAAGTAGAGCGAATCATTGTGAAAAATAATCGAACGATAGGTATACATGCAAATCAAAAAGACTTTTTTGCAGATAACATCATATCGAACATGGATATATTTTCTACCTACAAGAAATTATTACCAAACGAGTCACACCCTAAACGTACCTTGAGCCAAGAGCGTTCGAGTTCAGCAGTTATTTTTTATTGGGGAGTAAAAAAAATGTTTCCTGAGTTAGATTTACATAATATTTTCTTCTGTGGAAATTACTCCGAAGAGTTTGCACATATTTTCGATCATAAAACATTATTTGAAGACCCAACTATCTATATTAATATTACAAGTAAGGATAATAAAAGTGATGCTCCTTCTGGATGTGAGAATTGGTTCGTTATGATAAATGCGCCTGGTGATTATGGTCAAGATTGGGAAGCATTAGTTACTCAAGCTCGCAAAAACATAATCGAAAAATTAAACCGCTTGCTAGGAATCAATTTAGAATCTCTTATTGAAGTTGAAGATGTATTAACACCTCCTCAAATTGAATCGCGCACGAGCAGCTACAGAGGAGCCCTCTATGGTGCAGCAAGTAATTCAAAGTTTGCAGCTTTTCTTAGACATCCAAACTTCTCTAATCAGCTAAAAAATTTATACTTCGTTGGTGGCTCCGTTCATCCTGGAGGTGGAATACCGCTCTGTCTTCTTTCTGCAAAAATCACCTCTGAATTAATCAATTCCGTTAAATGATAAATTCTATAATTAATAAAAACGCGATATCAATCTTTGCTATTTGGCTAGTAACCATTTCAGGTTTGATTGGTATTTATTTAGGACATTTAGATTGGTTCATATCTAAAACACCGATGAATCTTATTTTGGGTATATCACTTTTGTATTGGAATTTTCCACCCATAAATGGTTTGCAGAGTTGGACAATTTGGCTGATTGTATATTTGATAGGAATGACTGTGGAACTTATTGGAGTCAACACAGGTTTGCTTTTCGGAAGTTATCACTATGGCGAAAACCTCGGAGTAAAAATAGTTGGCGTTCCTATTTTAATAGGTATTAATTGGGTAGTGCTCACCTTCCTTACAGCTAGTATTTCTAAACGTTTTATTCAGAATAAATGGCTTGCTATCCTATCTGGAACTATTTTAATGGTAGGACTTGATTTCTTTATCGAACCCATAGCGCCTATTTTTGATTTTTGGCATTGGGACTTAGGGTATGCTCCGTTAAGGAATTTTATAGACTGGTTTGTTGTTTCATTTATTTTGCAGATGATTGTAATAAATGATTTACCTGAAAAGTCAGATTCATTTCCTATTCACCACTTGGCCTCACAATTCGTTTTTTTTGTATTCTTCTATTTCTACTTTAAACATTGATCTGCCTTCATCGGTCTGTGTGGTCTAGCAATACTTACACTATTTATTTGATGTAAGATAAGAACCCAAAAGGTCGACACCGCCCCACTTTCCTATTGATTTATAAGGCTGAAAACGAATAAACATCTCTTCTTTATACCAATCTAACTCTCGTGTTTTCTTAATTGCTACTTGATGCTCAGGACTTTTATAAGCAAAGTTTTTAAGATCTTCTTTTGATTTCCAAACACTAAACGTAGCCATCTGCACCAAAGGAGCTTCGCCAATTCCTTTAGTGTATATAAGACCAGGACAACCATCTTTAATTGGCTGTTCTGATACGGGTACATAACGCCAAAATTTTATCAGCTTACTTTTACGGATAGTAGCTCGAGTAATTACAGCAATAAGTTGATTAGACTCATCTATATCTGTTGATGGTGTAAATGGATTTCCTCCTGCCCAAAGTCCTTTTGCTTGTCGTACTTTCATGAAAATAGTCCAGTCCTCAGTGCAATGATCTTGGTAGCGTTTAAAAATCTCCGATTCTTGGAAAAAGTGTTTAGCAGATTCTTCATTGTCCCAAACACAAAGTAAAGCATACACACCCCAATCTGGAAACGGATTAAAACCAAGATCTTTTCCACTCCCCATAAGTTTATAGAAACTTAGTCCTTTCGTTTTGCTTATGTGCACATGAGCAAATTGCATTTGGAAAAACGCCCATATTTTGCTGGAAAAAGTATTGAAGCGAAATAAAGTCAATGTGGAAATGCAATGCATCCTTAGAATAAGATTAGAATAAATGTTTAATTCAATAAAGACAATTCTATCCTTATCTAGAATTCTTGTGCCTTAACCTTAAAGCCGTCAAGGTCTTTTTTGTCTCCGCAGGAAAATCACCGTTCATCATCCACTCGTAGTAAGAAGGCTCATTCGAGAAAACATCATCTACCGATTTTCCTTTGTGTTTACCAAAGTTAAATACCTCTTGTCCTTTATCGTTGTATATAATTCGTCCAGCTAAATCAACATTCGAATTCATAGCTGTGAAGGTTGCTAGTCCTGGTATATCTTTCGCCAGCGACTCATATCTTTCTAACTGCGCCATTAGAACTTCATACGTTGCAGTGATGTCTGCTTCTGCACTGTGTGCATTTATAATTTCCTTGTTGCAGTAAAATTTATAAGCTGCAGATAATGTACGTTGCTCCATCTTATGAAAAACATTTTGCACATCTACCATCTTACGATTACTCATATCGAAATCAACACCCACTCGTAAAAACTCATCTACTAACATTGGTACATCAAACTTATTCGAATTGTATCCAGCTAAATCAGCATTACCTATAAACGCAGAAATATCAGATGCTAATTGTTTAAACGTTGGTTCATTTTCTACATCCTTGTTATAGATGCCATGCACCTTCGAAGCAAATTCAGGAATTTGAATTTCAGGATTCACTCTTTTCGTATACACCTGCTTTTGTCCATCAGGCATTAACTTTAAAATACAAATCTCAACAATACGATCACTTCCAACAGTAATACCTGTTGTTTCTAAATCGAAAAATGCCAAAGGCTTAGTTAATTGTAACAACATATTTATTTAGTTTGGAAATTTAACTTCAATCACTTGCTTGTATTCGCCATTCACGGTAAGCGTAATTTCTTC
>CAMBYJ010000165.1 GCA_945872015.1 Chitinophaga pinensis
AACTATGCGATTGTATTTATAGTGGCTGCTGCAGGAAGCATTGCAGGTGCAAGTATTTTAAGCACTGCAACGAGCGGTAATTCACTATTTGCAAAAAGACAACATGTACAACCACCAATTAAAACGGTCAATTACGAAGCAACTATCCCGGGAAATCTCGACTTCACACAGGCGGCGGAACATACAGTATCAACAGTAGTGCATGTGAAAACAACTTATCAAAATCAAAATAATTTTCAGGCATTTGATCCATTTCAATTCTTCTGGGGACAGCCAATGCCACAACAGCAACAACAGCAGCAGTCCACTGGTTCGGGAGTTATATTATCTGAAGATGGTTATATAGTTACCAATAATCATGTTGTTGAAGATGCATATCAAGTAGAAGTAACGCTCGATGATAAAAGAACATATACCGCAGAAGTAATAGGCACGGACCCATCTACAGACTTAGCACTTTTAAAGATCAATGAGAAGGGATTGAATTACGCTGCTTATGGTAATTCTGATAATGTTAAAGTGGGAGAATGGGTTTTAGCAGTTGGCAATCCTTTTAATCTAACGTCAACCGTTACTGCTGGAATTGTAAGTGCAAAAGCTAGGAATATCAACATTCTACCTAATCAAAAATTCCCTATTGAATCATTTATACAAACAGATGCAGCAGTGAATCCAGGCAACAGTGGTGGAGCTTTGGTTAATACAAAAGGTGAACTCGTAGGAATAAACGCTGCCATTGCATCGAACACTGGCTCTTATTCAGGTTATTCGTTTGCTATACCTGTAACTATTGTAAAAAAAGTAGTAGATGATTTATTAGAATTTGGTAAAGTACAAAGAGGATTTATTGGTGTAAGTATTAAAGATATTGATGCTGATTTCGCTAAGGAAAAGTCGATTAAAAAACTAGATGGTGTTTATGTTGACGGATTAACAGATGGTGGTGCTGCACAAAATGCAGGAATTAAAATTGGCGATGTTATTACAAAAATAAATGGTGTAGTTATTAAAACAGCACCTGCATTACAAGAACAAGTTGGTCGATTTAGACCCGGAGATAAAATAAGTGTTACCTTATTGAGAAATGATGCGGAAAAAGTAATTGATGTTGTACTAAAGAATAAAGACGGCAATACATTAATGGTAAAAAACGAAATTGGTAATGCCTTAGGAGCAACATTAGAAAATGCAAGTGATGATGAGTTAGCAAAATTAGGCATTGATGCAGGAGTGAAAATAAAAGAGCTTCAGTCTGGAAAATTAAAAACTTCAGGAGTTCGTCAAGGATTTATAATTACCTCGATTGATAATACACCTATGAAATCGACATCAGACGTGATGAATTATCTGAAAGATAAAAAAGGGGGTGTTTTAATAGAAGGAGTTTATGAGAATGGAATGAAAGCATATTACGGATTTGGATTATAGTTAAGTCTTCATTTTAGGTTTGTTGGTTAAAAGGGCGGGAGAATTTTCTTCCGCTTTTTTATTTGTGAGAAATTAGCTTAAATTTGTTAGATCGGTCCTTTACAATACCGATTCACAGAGCCAACAGTTTTCAGTTTTTAAAAAAACATCGACCATGAGACAACTGAAAATTACAAAATCGATTACCAACAGAGACAGTGCCTCTCTTGAAAAATATTTAGCTGATATCTCGAAGGAAGAAATGATTTCTCCAGATGAAGAAATATTATTGGCAAAGAAAATTCGCGAAGGTGATGAAGTTGCTTTAGACCGATTAACAAGAGCTAATTTGCGCTTTGTTGTTTCAGTAGCAAAGCAATATCAAAATCAAGGTCTGACCCTACCCGATTTAATCAATGAAGGAAACTTAGGTCTCATCAAAGCCGCTACACGATTTGACGAAACAAGAGGATTTAAATTTATTTCCTATGCAGTATGGTGGATTCGTCAAAGCATCATGCATTCTATTTCAGAGAATTCACGAATTGTAAGACTTCCTGTAAACCAATTAGGCTCACTTACGAAAATTAATAAAGCATTTACAAAACTAGAACAAGAGTTCGAACGCGAACCATCCTTAGAAGAACTGGCTGCCATCACTGAATTGACCGTTGATAAAATTTCTGATGCATTCAGAATCTCTACTCGACAAGTAAGTGTTGACGCTCCGATGTTAAACGGAGAAGATACTTCATTGTTGGATGTGATTCAAAACAATGAAGTCGTGCAGGCTGATACCATGATGATGAATCAAGCTTTGAAAAAAGAGATTGAACGATCGCTGAATGTACTTGATGAAAAAGAAAAAGATGTTATTTCCTTGTTTTTCGGATTAGAATCAGACGAAGCCTATACATTAGAAGAGATAGGTGAAAAATATGATTTATCGAGAGAGCGTGTTCGACAGATTAAAGAAAAAGCACTCAAAAAATTAAGGCTGCGAAATAACTCTCAGCATTTAAAATCTTTCCTCGGAGAAGAATAAAAAAAGGCTCATCAATGATGAGCCTTTTCTGTTTATTGTATTTGAATCTTAGTAATAAGTCAAACGAATTACATCTGCCAAGTATTTAGCAAAACGTAATACCTGACGACTATAACCATACTCGTTATCGTACCAGATATAAAGCACCATCGCTTTTTTATCTTTCGAAATAATTGTTGCAGGACTATCTACAATCGATGCACAAGGATTTCCGATTAAGTCACTTGAGACTAACTCATTGCTTTGCATAAATTGAATCTGCTCTACTAATGCACCATTTAATGCAGCGTCTTTCAAAATATCATTTACCATTTCTTTGGTAACTTCTTTATTAACGGTGAGATTTAAGATTGCCAATGAAACATCAGGCGTTGGTACGCGCACTGAATTACCTGTAAGCTTACCATCTAACTGAGGAATTACTTTTGTAACCGCTTTATCCGCTCCTGTTTCTGTAATTACCATGTTCATTGCTGCAGAACGTCCACGACGATATTTACTATGATAATTATCTAATAGATTCTGGTCATTCGTATAAGAGTGAATTGTTTCAATATGCCCTCTTTCAATTCCCAGAGTTTTTTCAATTACCTCTAAAACAGGAACAATAGCATTTGTAGTACAAGAAGCTGCAGAGAAAATCTTTTCGTCAGCGGCATGATTCTTTTGATTAACACCATACACTACATTAGGAATATCACCTTTACCAGGAGCAGTCAATAAAACTTTATCAACTCCTTTAGCAGATAGATGTTTAGATAAACCAGCGCGATCGCGAGAAGCGCCAGTATTATCGATTAGCAAGGCATTATTAATTCCATACTTTGTGTAATCGATATCTTCAGGATTCTTTGCATCAATTACAAAAATAGTATGACCATTGACGATTAAAGCATTTTTTTCTTTGTCTTCAATTACCGTTCCCGGGAATGGTCCGTGTACAGAGTCATTTCTTAATAACTCAGCACGCTTCGACAAATCATCTTCTGAACGACTACGAACTACGATTGCTTTTAAACGAAGTTGTTCACCTTTACCAGCCTGAGCTACTAACTCACGAGCTAGGATACGTCCGATACGACCAAAACCATATAAAACCACATCACGAGGAACCAATTGCATTTTATCCGCTCCAATGAATGATGCCAATTTACTGTCTAAAAACTTCTGAAGATCATTTCCTTCCTTTTCATTTTCCCACTCAAAAGCCAACTTACCTACGTCAATTTTTGAAGGTGCAATATTCATTTCACGAATAGCACGAGCAATAGCTAACGTGTTATTTACATGAATTGGCTTCTTTACAAAATCATGTGCATACTGATGCAAGTTCATAATCTGACTCGCACTTCTGTCTACTAATTGATTTCGGAAGATTACCAACTCAATCGACTTATTGAACCATAAATCGCCAATAATGTGAATTAATTCAATTGCTGATTTTTCTGACTCAATCCACTCGCCTAATTGACGATCATAGTTTTGCATTAAATCAGAGTTTGTATTTGTTGCTGACATAATAGATTTTTTGGGTGTGCAAATTTAGGGATTATCAAATCATTAAAAAAGCTTTAAATCAATGAATTTTGGGGAGCCACAAAATAAAAAAGGTCCTGATTTTCAGGACCTTTAAGGGTGAATGAAGGGTCTCGAACCCTCGACCTCCTGAACCACAATCAGGCGCTCTAACCAACTGAGCTACAATCACCGTATTGAGGTGCAAAATTAGAATATTATTTTTAATTAAACCAAAAAGCTTAAAATAAATTCTAATGGCTCATTTTCGATTGTTTTAACTACTGAAGTGCTACATTTGCTTTATGTCAAACAAAACAACTTTATCTGTTAAAGGTATGACCTGTTCAAGTTGTGCTCAGGGTATCGACAGACACTTAACAAGTAAAGGGGTTAAAGGGGTGCATGTGTTTTACGAAAGCGGCGAAGTTGAATTTGAGACAATCGGTGAACAGCAAACCAATTTTGTTGTATCAGAAATAAATAAGCTTGGTTATAATGCTTCAGGAATAAAAGAAGAAATCCAGACAGAAAACAAATATTCACCACTTTATATCAAGACCATATTAGCACTGACTTTTACATTGCCATTGTGGTTAACAATGGTGCTTAGTTCGGCGTGGATGCATAGCTTTTTATTTCAGATCAGCTTATCATCAATTGTTTTAACTATCGGACTAAATCATTTTGGAAAAAGTGCATTAGGATCATTACGTCAATTACGTCCTAATATGGATGTATTAATTATGATGGGAGCTCTTACCTCCTATTTCTATAGCATAGCAGGATATTCGTTAGCACCGTCACATAACGAATGGATGACTTACAATTTTTTTGAAACAACGGCATCCATTATCACATTTGTTTTGATAGGAAATCTGATTGAAGAGAAAAGTTTGAAGCGTACAAATTCATCAATTGCTTCTTTGATTAAAATGCAACCCTCAAAAGCCAGAAGAATAACGAATGCCTACAGCAATAATGAAGGATCGATTGAAGTAGAAATTGAATTACTTAATCCCAATGATTTAATTCTTGTTAATTCAGG
>CAMBYJ010000166.1 GCA_945872015.1 Chitinophaga pinensis
AAGGAAAAATTTAGTATATTGCATATTGAAATTAATATTTAATTATGTCGCTTAACGAACATTTTTTTGAGTCGCTGCTTGCACAATTGCCTGGCGATTTTGTCGTGTTTGATATGGAGTTTCGATATGTATATGTAAATCCAAAGGCGGTGCAGGACCCTGAAATGCGCAAGTGGCTTATTGGCAAAACTGATCTTGATTATTGTGAATTCAGAAAAGTTCCCAAGGAAATTGCACAAAGAAGAAGAGATATGCTCACTTCTGTTTTAGCAACAAAACAAGAAGTTGAAATAGAAGAGAGCCTAACAGATAAGGAAGGTAATATTCGTTATTATATCAGAAGGGTTAAACCATACTTTGATAATGATGGAAACTTTACACATTTTTTAGGATATGGAGTTGAAATAACAGAGCAAAAAGTTATTCGAGAGGCGCTGTTAACAAGCCAAAGTTTATTGAATAAAGCACAGCAATTAGCTAAGGTAGGAAGTTATGAATTTGATTTTATTGCGGATAAAATAACGTGGACAATTGGTACCTATAGCATTTGGAAACGACCTATTGAGTTAGGTCCTCCTTCATTCGAAGAGTTTTTGCAAACAGTACATCCTGATGACATTGAATTGGTAAAAGCAAATTCGGAAAACATAGCTAAGTATCACAAACCATTTGATTCGTCGTATCGGATTATTTGTCCTGATGGCGAAGTGAAAATGATTAAAACGTTCTCTCAACTTAAGTTTGATAGTAATGGAAATCTTGTTGGCTTGCTAGGCTCTCTCATCGATATTACCGAACAAAAAAAATCAGAAGATGAGTTAATTGAAGCAAAGCAGTTGGCTGAAGAATCTGTTTTAATAAAAGAAAAATTCATGGCTAATTTAGGTCATGAAATGCGCACTCCTTTAAACGGTGTTCTTGGTATGTCGCGCTTGCTGCAAAAAACGCAGTTGTCGCAAACGCAGAAAAAGTACATCAATGTTCTCAATTCAACGGCCGAGAATCTGCTTGTGATTATTAATGATTTATTGGATGTTGCAAAAATTGAATCAGGCATATTAAGTTTCGATAAGGTAACATTTGATATCGCTCAGGTTGCTGATACAGCTGTTCAAATTAAAATGTTGGTTGCAGAGGAAAAGGGTTTGATGCTTAAACATATCTTAAGTTCAAATTCTTCTATTAAAGTGGTTAGCGATCCCTATCGCGTTAATCAGGTATTACTTAATTTAATTGGTAATGCAATTAAGTTTACAAACGAAGGAGAAATAGTTGTTTCGCAAACAATCATAAAGAAAAGTGAAGATAAAATATGGGTGCAGTTTTCTGTGAAAGATACAGGTATTGGTATTGAAGAAAATCAATATTCAAAAATCTTTAACAGCTTCACGCAGATTAATCCGAATAATCAAAAAGTGACTGAAGGTGTTGGGCTAGGTCTTTCCATTGTAAAAAGTATAGTAGAACAGATGGGAGGGGAGATTAAAGTTGAAAGTATTGTTGGAAAGGGTAGTGAGTTTTTTGTGATACTTCCTTTTGAATTGAGTATTGGTGAAGAGCAGGAAAAAGCGGATGCTTCAGAACGATTAATGATGACCTCTTTGCGAGTATTATTGGCTGAAGATAATTTAGTGAATCAGTTTATTTTGCAAGCAATGCTTCAAGACTGGGGTTTTAATGTTGATGTTGCTGATAACGGAGAAGACGCATTTATTTTATTTAAGAACAACAATTACGAAATCGTTTTAATGGATATTCAAATGCCAGTGTTGGATGGATTAGCAACAACGGATTTGATTCGTAATTATCAAGATGAAAAAAAATCACAGGTTCCAATTATTGCATTAACAGCAAATCCTTCTAAACAATTTCAAAAGAAGTTTTTAAATGCAGGCATGAACGATGTTATTGTAAAGCCTTTTAAAGATGATTTATTATACAAAAAAATTGTTTCATTATGTTCTGGAAATATCGATTTAATTAAAGTTGTAAAAAGAAAATATCCTGCTCGTAAAAAGCCAGCTGCATCTTCTTCTAAATTGTATAACCTCTCATTCTTAGAGAAAGAAATAGGTCCTAATAACGACTTCATGCAAAAAATGCTTGAGATTTTTATCGAAACAATTCCTGAATCAGTTAATAGAATGAACGATCATTTTAATAAGGGTGAAATGGATGCTGTTGCTACACTGGCTCATAAAATAAAACCAACAATTGATGGAGCCGGTATAACAGCGCTTTATCAAACGATTCGAAATGTGGAGAAGTATAGAGAGTTAAATAGAACTTCTACTCAATTAAAAAATGATTTAGTAAAAATTGAATCAACAATAAATACAATTGTAGATGATTTTAAAATCGAAATAGAAAGTATCAGAAATAATAGTGTTACTTTAAATTAACGATGCTACAAATTATCGCGCGCATAATTTCAGTTGTTTTTCATCCGCTTGCGGTAATAATGGCTTTTGCCATGGTTTATATTACAACCATCTATGACAATGAAATGGCTTTGTTAGTGATGTCGTTGTTTGGATACATTGCTGTACTCCCAATTGTAATTTATAATTCTGTTCAATTATTACGAGGAAAAATCTCAAATTTTGATTTAAGTAATCAGCACGAAAGAAATAAATCGTATCCCTTATTACTATTGATTTTAATTTTATTGGTAGTAAGTGCAATTTATACGAATGTTCCTACAGCTCTCGTTTTAAATTTAGGAATTTTCGGATTGATGTTGGTCGTGTTTTACTTCTTCAGAAATTTTTTGAAAATTTCGTTGCATGCATCAACTTCTTTTTTTCTCACTGCATTAATCATATTTGATTTTGGAAGTATTGGCTTGTATGCTGTAATTATTAGTATACTCGTAGCATTTTCGCGTATAGTTTTAAAACGTCATACAAAAATGGAAGTTGTGATTGGAGGTGTTTCAGGACTATTATTAGGATTCCTTTCCTGCATCATTCGCTAAAAGCAAATTTATTTTTTCAATATTTTCTGTCCAGTTAAAATTTTTTAAAATAAAATTTCTAGCATTAACTTTAATCGTTTGATATAATTGTTCGTCGCTAAGCAAACGACTAATCTGAATTTTGAATTCTTCAGGAGAATCAGCAATTAAAACTTCTGATTCAGGAGTTGCTCCTAATGCATTATTAGCCATTGTTGAAATTACACAAGGTATTTCCATAGCCATGGATTGTAAAATTTTATTTTGTAAGCCTATGCTGATAAACATTGGTGCAATCATTATTCTCGCTTGATTAAAAGCATCGCGACTATCATCAACCCATCCAATAATATTGATATTTTTTGATTGTAGTCTAGAAATTTCTTCGGTCGGAGTCGCCCCTACAACAGCAAGTGTTAATGCAGGTAATAACGGCATAATCTGTTCTGCAGCATACTTTATCGCATAGATGTTTGGTGCATAAGATAGATTCCCAATAAAAAGTAAATCGTATTTTTTTTCGCTTATCGTACCATGATAAAAATCTGCATCAACACCATTAGGGATAATTGCAATCGATGAATTATTTTCATGTGGTATATAAGATTGATCCTGCTTCGAAATAATTATTTTATTTTTAAATTGATTGAATAATTTGTTTTCGTAGTGGAGTAATCGCTTGTATTCAATTTTTGCAGGTGTTCGCATAACTAGGCTACCACTCTCAGCATAACGTTTCATGCCTATTGAAAAAGTATCCATGTAATCTAATAGCGAGTTTTCTATAGTAATATCCTGCATGTATTCGCCCATCCTGATTAAATGGCAAAATACTGCATCAGGCTTGTGTTGGTGAATAAATTGGTTTAATTGTCGCTTGCCATTTTCTGAGGTAAAATAAGCTGTTTGAAAGGGAATTTTTTTTTGAAAAATTGCTTTGGCTAAATTTACTACCGATTGTGTTTTAGAAATCTGAACTACTTCGATTGCTTTGCAAAAAGGTCGAAGATTATCTAATGATTTTTCATCAGGATTATTTTCGTTTACAGCAAACAAATAAATCTCATGTTTTAAACTTAGATGCTTAATAAAATAATAGGCTCTGAGTTTATCCCCTTTTTCAAGTGGATATGGAAATCGGGACGTAAGAAAAAGTAATTTCACTATTTTGACTCTCGTTTAATCTGACCTGAGCCAGTAATTTCAGATTTAATTTCAGGAGTGCCTTTATAATAAATATCGCCACTGCCATGAATGTTTGCTTTTAAAAGTGCACTCGGACTACATCTTATATTTCCAGATCCGTTAATTTCTAATTTGCATTTGTCAGCCACTAAATCATACGCATGAATATCGCCTGATCCATTAATCACTCCTTCTAAACTTTCTACTTTTCCAGCTAGTAATGCATCACCATCATCTACTATTTCAATATCAACTTCACTCGCATTTATTGTTGAAATTAATTTTGATTTTCCTTTTAACTCAACTTTAAGTTTCTTCAGGTATTTTGTAGGATTATATTCTATGGTTCCATTACCAGTTATATCAATATAATTTAGTGTCGGAACAGTAATGCGAATTTCAACTGGCCTTTGCACCTTGAATTTTTTATTCGATTCAATAACTAATTTACTGCTATTGGTTTGGATGTTTATTTCATTAAAAATATTATCCTGACAAGCAATTGTACATGTGGTTGAATCATTTTCTTCTATAATCACATGAGCAGGAATTTCTAAATAGACATTTTCGAAGTTCTCAATTTTAGCACTATGCAAGTTGATTTTCCCCTCTCCTTCTATCTCTGATTGACAGGATGTAAGCAGACAGCAAATTACAATAGTTGCTAGTAAAGAATTCAGTGCTTTCATCAGGTAATAATTAGTTTAGCGAATATAATAAACATTTACGGGTTTAAATTAAATTTGCTGTTATCAAATAGTAATCGACAATGGATCTTTCAAAATTTAAACATAAATCAGCAAT
>CAMBYJ010000167.1 GCA_945872015.1 Chitinophaga pinensis
GTATCCCAGATTTATTTTCTATTTCACCAGCCATTTTAAGATATAACAGTTATGTATTAACGAACTTTATCAAACAACTCAGGTAGCTTACCTAAATAAGCAAGCTCCTTCATTTTCTCTCTTGCATCCTTAGCTGGTGTTCCAAAATAAGTACCTGCTTTAATTGATTTTGTAACTCCACTCTGACCTAGCACTATCGTTCCTTTCGATATTGTTAAATCCTTTTGCACACCTACTTGTCCCCAGAGAATAACTTCATCTTCAATATTTACACAACCAGCAATACCTACTTGTGCAGCAAACAAACAGTTCTTTCCAATCTGCGTGTCATGGCCAACGTGTACTTGATTATCAAGCTTACATCCTTCTCCGATAATTGTATCTGCTGAAACACCTCTATCGATTGTACACGATGCTCCGATTTCAACATTATCATGAATTACTACGCGACCGCAACTGTGCATCTTTTCATAGAATTCAGGACGACGTTTAAAATAAAATGCATCAGCACCTAAAACAGTATTAGCATGTATAACTACGTTATCACCAAGAACAGAATGATCATAAATAACAGCGCCACTATGAATTAAACAGTTTTTACCAATTGTTACATTAGGACCTATACTAACATTTGGTTGGATAACAGTTCCCTCTCCAATTTTTGCTGTAGGATGAATATTATTTGATGACGGAACAAATGGCATAAAATTTTTACATAGCCATACATAATCACGGAAAGGGTCATCAGAATATATCAACGATTTACCTGATGGTGCATCTACCATTTTGTTTATGATTACAAATGTAGCAGCAGAATTTAGCGCTTTATCATAATACTTCGGATGATCAACAAACGTTAAATCGCCATTCTCAACACGATGAATTTCATTGATACCTGACACGAGTGAATTCTCATTGCCTATTACTTGACCGCCGACCATCTTAGCCAGCTCCCCTATTGAAATTGCTTTTTCAAGTTTCATAATTGACTTCAAAGATAAATTATCATTTCTGAATTATTAGAAAAACTTCAACTGAATTATTAAATTCGTATCGTGTTATCAAAAAAAGCAAAATACGGATTAAAGGCATTGGAATATATTGCAAAGCAAGATACAACGATACCTGTCCATACATCTGATATTTCACTAGTAGAATCAATTCCCAGAAAGTTTCTTGAAACAATCTTGCTCGAATTAAAACATGATGGAATTTTAAAAAGCAAGCAAGGAAAAAATGGTGGTTATAATTTGTTAATTGCACCATCCGAAGTTACAATAGGCAGAGTAGTACGACTTTTTGATGGCCCTATTGCATTATTACCATGTGTATCATCAAATTATTATAAACCTTGTGATGATTGCGAAAATGAAGCCGTATGTGGACTTAAAAATATTTTTTCAGAAGTAAGAGAAGCAACAGGATCTATTCTTGATAAATTAAGCCTCCAAGATATTTTAATTCGCGAACAAAATCTAAAAAGGAAAAAACCGAAGGTGAACAAGACAAAATCCATACTCAACAAGTAATAAAACAATTGACTAAAAAACTTGTTGCTTTTACTTTAATAATGTTATAATTTTGTTTCTCCTACTAACTTAATAGGATTTAAACTCGATATGAATACAAACTGCGATTTAGCAATAGTTGGTGGTGGAGCGGCAGGGTTAATTTTGCTTGCCAACATTTTTGAAAAGGCAACTTATCCTGTAGCAGTAGTTATGATTAACGCGGGCTATCCTACAGGAAAAGGAATTGCCTACTCTACCAACAACAATAATCATTTGTTAAATGTACGTGTATCACGAATGAGTGCATTTACAAACGATGCTAATCATTTTACAAAATGGATTTTATCAAAACCGGAGTATGGCAATTATCACAGCGATAACCTTGCAGAACGTTTTGTTCCTCGTAAAATGTATGGAGAATACCTAGGTGATTTATTTCAATCAATTTTAAATTCCGATAATAAAAATGTAAGCTTCAGCTTAGTAGATGATGAAGTAGTCGATTTAAAAAAGCAAGGAGATTCATTTGAAGTTTTATTAAAAAATTCTCCTGTATTCATTAGTAAAAAAGTTGTGCTTTGTACAGGTAATCAGCCCCCTATTTCATTACCTGGTATTTCTTCAATACAATCCGAAAAAGTGTTTATCAATCCTTGGGATAATAAAGCAGTTGAAAATATTGATCATGAAAAACCCGTTTTTATTGTCGGCGCGGGATTAACAATGGTGGATACCGTTGTAAGTTTATTAGACCAGGGTTTTAAAAACAAAATTATTGTTGTTTCAAAGCATGGCGCTATTCCAATGGCGCATCCAGTTGTGCGCGTAAGTGTTCCTCATCCGGAAAAAGCTCCTGCATCTGACATCCATGAAATTTACAGTGATTTAAAATCAAGAATCAGATCTGCTATTGACCATACCGAATGGCATGAACCCGTTTTAGAAGCTGTCCGACCTTTTACTCAAAAGATTTGGCAAGAGCTTTCAATCGAGCAAAAAAACCGTTTTTTACGTCACATAAATCATCGTTGGTCTAAACTTCGTCATCGATTGCCTCACGAAATGTTTGATTTTATTCAATCCTTAATCGATTCAAAGCAGATTGAATTATATGCTGGCAAACTCTTGAATGTGCAAGAAAACACGAACGATTTAACGATTCGATTTTTTGACAAATCAACTGAGACTGATATTACGGTAAACGCACAACGCATTATTAATTGTATTGGTCCCGAGGGCGATTTTGATAAAGTTAATAACCCGCTGTTGCGTAATATGCTAAGCCACGGACTAATCTCTAAAGATCCACTTTCCCTTGGCTTCAATGCTACTGGCGATGGACGGATTATCGATAAGTCGGGCAATGTGCAGGATAATTTACTAACCATTGGCTCAGGACTAAGAGGAATTTTATGGGAATCGACAGCAATCCCTGAAATCAGATTGCAAGCACATGAAATGGCCAATAAAGTGCTTGCCTAATTAAACAAATTGTTACTTCGTACACATTCTGATTCTTTTTTGGCGTAAGACCCAAAGAAAAGCCCTACCTTTGCACTCCGAATTTTAGCTCCCAATTCGTATACGACTAGCTTTCAGTCTGTTCTGAATCGAATAAAATCCGAAATAAATAGGAACTTAACCAAACTGCAGAAAAACTAGCATGCAATCAATCAGAAACATTGCAATTATTGCCCATGTCGATCATGGCAAAACAACTTTAGTAGATAAAATTTTACTTCAGACACAGCTCTTCCGTGACAACGAAAAAACGGGAGAATTAATCCTTGATAACAACGATCTTGAAAGAGAACGTGGAATTACCATCATCGCTAAGAACGTATCGGTAAATTACAAAGGCACTAAGATTAACATCATTGATACCCCTGGTCACGCCGACTTTGGAGGAGAAGTAGAACGTGTGATGAACATGGCCGATGGAGTTATTTTGTTAGTTGATGCTTTTGAAGGTCCAATGCCTCAAACGCGCTTTGTACTTAGTAAAGCCTTAGAGATGGGCAAAAAGGCAATCTTAGTTATCAATAAGGTAGACAAAGAAAACTGTCGTCCAGAAGAGGTACATGAGAAAGTATTTGACTTATTCTTCCATTTAGGTGCTACTGAAGGACAGTTAGGTTTTCCTACTGTTTATGGTTCATCAAAGCAAGGATGGATGGGACACGATTATAAAAATCCAACTACTGATGTAACGGCATTGTTGGACTCAATTATTGAGTATTTCCCTGAGCCTCCTATTTATGAAGGAACTCCTCAGATGTTAATAACATCATTAGATTTTTCAACGTATGTAGGTCGTATTGCTATCGGACGTATCAGTCGCGGTTCTCTAAAAGAAAACCAGCCTGTAAGTCTAGTTAAGCGTGATGGCTCTATTAAAAAAATGCGCATTAAAGAGGTTTTTGTATTTGAAGGATTAGGACGCAGAAAGGCAGAAGAAATTACTTGTGGCGATTTATGCGCAGTAACAGGAATTGAAGATTTTGAAATTGGTGATACTATTGCTGATTTTGAAAATCCAGAGGCCCTTACTCCTATTTCAGTTGATGAACCAACAATGTGTATGTTGTTTACAATCAATAACAGTCCTTTCTTCGGAAAAGAAGGTCGTTTTGTAACTTCTCGTCACTTACGTGATCGTTTATACAAAGAGTTAGAGAAAAATCTAGCTATGCGTATTGTTGAAACTGAATCACCTGATTCTTATTTAGTATATGGCCGTGGTGTACTTCACTTATCAATTTTAATTGAGACAATGCGTCGCGAAGGTTACGAATTACAGGTAGGTCAGCCGCAGGTTATCACAAAAGAAATTGATGGACAGCGTTACGAGCCAGTTGAGAATTTAACAGTAGATACTCCTGATGAAGTTGCTGGTAAAGTAATTGAGTTAGTAACTCAGAAGAAGGGCGAGTTAAAAATCATGGAACCTAAAGGTGATTTACAACATTTAGAGTTTGAAATTCCTGCTCGTGGTTTAATTGGTTTACGTAGTAACGTACTTACTGCAACTGCTGGCCGTGCTACTATGGCGCATCGTTTCAAAAGCTACGAACCTTGGAAAGGTCCAATTTCAGGACGTATTTCAGGTGTATTGTTAGCGAAAGAATCAGGTGTTGCAACTCCATATTCAATCGATAGAATGCAAGACAGAGGATTCTTCTTCATTGATCCTGCTGAGAGCGTTTATGCAGGACAAGTAATTGGTCAGCATATCCGTCCTGATGATTTGTTAATCAACGTTTGTGAAGCTAAGAAGTTAACGAATATGCGTGCTTCGGGTAGCGACGATAACGTTAGAATTGCTCCAGCAGTGAAGTTCTCTTTAGAGGAATGCATGGAATACATCGAGAAAGATGAGTACTTAGAGATAACGCCAAAATCGTTA
>CAMBYJ010000168.1 GCA_945872015.1 Chitinophaga pinensis
TAAAGATAAAGACGGCGTTTCTGATTTATTTGACAAAGACAATGCTACTCCAGAAGGAACTAAAGTATATGGTGACGGTACAACTGTAGATACTGATGGTGATGGCGTTGCTGATTCTAAAGATGCAGACCCATATACTCCTAAAGGTGCGAAAGTAGATGCATCTGGTCAGGAAGTAGATACTGATGGAGATGGTGTTGCAGATTCAAAAGATCTTGAGCCATCTACACAAAGTGGGGCTTTGGTAAACTTCCAAGGATTAACAATTGCTAAACCAGGTGAACATGGTAAGGATGGAGTTAATGGTTCTAGTGGATCAAATACTGGCTACATGCCATCTATTTTCTTCGATCTAGGTTCTGCTACAGTTAAGTCAATTTACAACGATCGTATTTTTGTTATCGCTAAGATGATGAAAACAAACCCTTCTGTTAAAATTACAATTTCAGGAAATTGCGATGTTACAGGTAGTGATAATGAAAATCAACGCTTAGGAGCTCGTCGTGCAGAAAACGTAAAAGAAATTTTAGTAAAGAACTTTGGTATTGATGGTTCAAGAATTACTACTGAAACTAAAGGTTCTGCCGACCCTATGGCCGTTAAGTTAAACTCAATGAACAGACGAGTAGACTTCACTGTTAAATAAGTCTATTCTATAAAGTAAATAAAAAGGGCTGCTCAAAAAAGCAGCCCTTTTTATTTACTTTAGTTTATCAAAACTTGCTTATTTCGCAAATATTTATATATTTGTTAAATCAAATCTAAATCTATGGGTAAGATTTCTTTTTTTTATGATAAAGATGCAGTTTGCAAAGTAAGTCTAAAGGCCCTTGAAAGAAGGAACTTTGTGGTTGAAGAATTTGACAAGTCAAAAGGGTTAATTGTTGCATCGTCAAAGAAGCAGTTTTTAAAGCCAGAAATTCGGATTGAAATCAAGGTTGATCATGTTAATGAAAATCAAAGTTCGATTAATATCAAATCTGAATTAAAAAAGAATTGGTTCATTAATAAAGATATTAAAAGCAAAGAGGAGCAACTTTTAATTAATACACTTTACAAGTGCTTTGACTCCATTTAATATTTTTCTTAACTATTCTACTTTATAAAGACTAAAAGAATTATTTCCAGACTTGAATATAAACTCTAAGTTAGAAGAAGAAATATCTTTTGTTGCATCGTACCCTGTAATTGGAAATCCTTTACAAATCTGCCCCATGCCATCACTCAAATACAATTTATTTGTTTCTGCATCTCGATATGATACAAAAACATCTTCATAGTCCATTAAGATTGTAAGGTCTTTAACTGTTGTATTTATAGGCATTTTAAAACTCGTTTTTATTGAACCATCTTCATTAAAAACCCGAATTAAACTTCCATCACTACCAGCATAATAGGTCTTATTACTTTTCCTGGCTAATGTTACATCATTCATTGATTCGTTTTCTGAATCAAAACAACTCACTGAAGTTCCAGAACCTTTAGCACATTTTAAGATTCCTCTACTCGTTTCCCAAACAAACATCGAAGAAGTATCTTTCGGAGCAAATATCCTGTCACTTGATGGCTTACCAATGTTCTCTTCTAGTTTTAATTTTTTCTCGCCTAATGGAGTAATGAAATAGCAGACTCCTTCAACATCTACCACCGTGATATAACGTTTAGAACCGGAAACAGATAACCATGGTGGTATTTTTATAGTTGAGCTGAGTTTTACTGTCTGATAATTAATTAATGGAATACCCGATAGCTCATAACCATATAATACCATATTACGGCAACAAATGAATAGCTGATTTGATGTATTGTAGTTAAGCTGAAAAACGCCTATTCCTGTAGTAGCTGAATCTGGAAGTTGAATTGGATAATTGCCCACATTATTTCCTAATGAATCAAGCATATAAATTTTTGAAGTTGTATTAAATACATACTGTAAACTTCCATTATTATAAAAGTCGACTGTTTTAATCTCGCCTTTAATTTCACTATCGAGCGACTTTTTCCATATCATTACTCCGTCTTTTCCAACAGCCGTTAAAGCGAGATTAGCATCTTGCACAAAAAACACATCATGATCAGTTTTAGGTACAAACGGACCAGCAATAATGGTAGTATCACACTTGTAGTCCCATATAGCTTGAGGGCCTTGCGAAACATTGGTGAAGTAACTTAAACATCCAATAGTATTAAACACACCGTTTGATGAGCCTATATTTAATGCTATTCCATTCCACCCTTTTACTTTATTCCCATATTGCGTCAACCAATTAAGCCAACCCGGAGCTGCAATTGACTTAAATATTTTTTCAGACTGAGGAAAGCCCGAATAGAAATACAAGTTTCCAAACGGATGAACCACATTTGTCATTGCTTTAAATCTGTTCTGATCTATAAGCAAATTTTTGTTTTTATTATCGTTGATAAAACCTCTTAATGCCCCCACCTGATTAGATGCAACGAAATAATTATTAATGATGCAGTAATAACTACCATTTAATTTATTAAACAATGGACCAAATACAGATGGTATTAAATCGTTCTTTTTTAGCTTCCTGATGGCTATACCATTATGACTTTCCTCTAATGGCTTATTGTTACTTCCCAACTCAGAAACCTGAAGCATCTTTTTCTGACAAAGCGTTACATTATTGATAGCTATAGCGGCAAAATAATTATTGTCGTTACTTTCAGAAACCGGCTCAGTTACAACCAATGAAATTTCATTCCCAATCCAATCTTCGAAATAAACTTTATTATTTGCCGAGCTAGTATTTCCGTTATTCTCTTTAAGATACTCTGCGAAATCATCTAGCCACACTGTAGGACTACTAAAACCCCATGCTACAACAGCAGCAGTTCTTGATGGTAGAATTTTAAACACATTCAAAGGAACGCTCTTTTGATCTTTAAATAACGACAAAAACTGATTAGGGCCATCTACAATAGTAGTTCCTTGAAAAGTAATACAATCAGACTTGATACTCAATTTGGCAATTGACCATTCTCCTACCCTTTGTAAAGGCTCAAGTTTTAATCCTGATAAAGTATTCAATTGAGTTAATACCCATTTGTGAAACCCGTTATAATGAATCCCTATAACAAGGTTTTTTTTATTGGTATCAACAAAGCTCATCAACTTTACTGCTGGTGAAGTGCTTTTAACATACTTCTGCTGTCTTAATGCATCTTCTACTAAATACGGAGTGAAGCTTCCAATAAAAACTCCTTTGGAAACAGACCATGTAAACATGCGGGCACTATCTAATTTAACCTCTCTTATCTCGGTTCCGTTATAATTTCTGGTTTGCTTTTTTACTTTCTTACCCAAAATACCCATCACTAACTGATCAGCTTCTCCATCAGGATTTGTATTATTCAGACGCAAATAGTAAATTTCACTAAACGTGTTAGGTCCCGTAACATGGCCAGATACAACTAGTGGATACGTCTTGAATATTGATCTTAATGCCTGATTTTTGACTACTGCAGAATCTAAAGAGACCAACGATTTATACCAATCGTCGAGAACTTCAATAGAGTCATGGTTATTAAAAAATCCAGTATTGGCTAATCGTTTTAAGTCGCCAGTTGTAGGATCAACAGAAATTACCCAAGCTACATCAGAAGGTATAGCTTCGTAAAGACTTGTAGATTCGTTGCGGTAATATTGATAGTAGATAAAAACACCTGCTACAGCTACTAGTATCACTACAGAAATTATTGACGACAGAAGGACTTTCTTCATTAAGCAGGTGGGTTAGTCAAAAGTACCACACCTTTAAGAGGAATACTATCAATCCGCCTATCCACTTATTTACAATACGATGTTAATATGTAGCCAATATTTTTATAATATATTTTTATACACTATAACATTAATTTATTAGCTAATTTATTAAAGAATAAAAAAATATTTTGATATATAAAAAAAATTTGAATTCAGAAACAACCATAATAACAACCTAATACACCTATTAACTTTCGGATTTCTAATGATATTATGGATAAAGTTAATCAGCTTAAAAAAACTTACAATTACTTTTCGCTAAATCGTTTGTCGTTTAGGAAAGTATGGTCCGTTAATGTATTTAAGAAAAGTAATAATTGTTGCTTTTCAGCATCTGTAATTGACATATTACCACTTGCTAATAGTGGATCGATAGTAGCACTTTGAATAATTCCTGATCTGTAATGATCGATTACCTTGCTTAAGGAGTTTATCCTTCCATCATGCATGTAAGGGAATGTTACTGCAACATTTCTCAATGAAGGCACTTTAAACTTACCAGAGTCACTAGGCTGCAATGTAATTCTTGCACGTCCTGCATCTTTAAAATGCAGGTCTAACCCATTATTACGATAGTTCAAATCCGTCATTAGAGGCTCCTTATGACAACTTTCACATTTAGCCTTAAACAACATATATCCGTTTTGCTCACCAGCCGTAAATGTGACTGTTCCGGCTTTAACCTGATCATATTTTGAATTAGCCGATATCAAAGATGACATGAACTGAGCTATCGCTCTTGTCATAGCTTGCGTTGTTATTGTATCGCTTCCAAATGCTCTTTTAAACATTTCTGGATAAAATTTAGAGCGCTTAAGTTTAGCTAATACCCTAGCAACATCTTCATTCATTTCTACCGGGTTAGTTATCGGAGCTATTGGTTGAACATCTATGTGATTAGAGCCACCGTCCCAGAAAAAATCAGAGTGCCAAGCAAGGTTAAATAAGGGAGGAGCGTTTCTTTCTCCTTCCAAATCATTTATTCCATGACTTAATTTATGATCTAAGTGCAGGGTCGTGACGCGTTACAGCTGTAATATTACCCCATGACATATTTCCATTATAATCCATCGTTGAAATTGTAACACTATCGTCAATCTCGAGATATTCCATATTTTTTTCC
>CAMBYJ010000169.1 GCA_945872015.1 Chitinophaga pinensis
AGTACAATCAAAATTATTTGGGCATTGATGATACGATTGATTGATCGAATAGATCCGAATCCCGGCAGGTTATAAAATAATTTATAAAGCGTAAAACCATTTATGTTTAATGTAAAAACAACCAATAATAAAAGACTTAATAAGATGAATACTAATTCTTTTTTGTTGGTCGCTTTTTTATAAGCAAATGGGAATAATAGAATACCCAAATAAGCTATCAAGCCAGGGAATAAAAAGAGCTCCCACCAATTGCCTCCTTGTTCACGGATGTGCCAGCTAAGAAATCTCCAAATTGAAGATTCTGGGATAGCTGAAAAATAAGCGCGCCATGTTGGAATATAACTTAATACCTCTTCGAAATCACGGTAACCAGAACTACTACTAATTTTGATGTAAGGAATAAACATTGGGATTAATAAAAGCAATCCAATAACAATTGTAAGCAAATGTTTGAAAATATTTTTCCCTTCTTTAAGCCAAGGCAATAATTGCTTATCGCGATATACAATCAGATAAGCAATAAAAACAAATAGCAAAATGTAAACGATAAAAAATCCCACATAAATTCCGCAGTAAAACTGATAAACAATACCTGCTGTAATTAAATAAAAAGATTTTAGATTTTTATTTTTTATCCAATTCCAAAACCAGTAAATAATTAAAGGAATCATAAAGCGTGGAAACACCTGTACATGATTCATATGCGTTAATATAAATATTGAAAAGGCAAAAATGTAAGCCCCCACAGAAGACAGCAACGTAGATTCTGTCCATTTTTTTAAAGCCCAATACGCACAGATAAAGTTTAAAACAAAGAGTGACAAAAACCACAATTGAAAAGATGTTTCTCTATCGCATTTGAGCATTCTGAATGCTGCATATAAAGGAACTGTCCCAATTAAATTTTCTGAATAGGCTATCGTCATTTTTTCGGGATACATAAATTGAGCATCCCAGTAATTATCTACCTTACCTGTCATAAAATTATATCCATGTTCAAGAATATAATTATTAAAGCGGGAGTCTCCTTTATCACCTGGCATTAATGATAAATCACGTTGAAGCAGATCCAATGGAAAGAGCCATATTCCTGCTATCAACATAATCAATGGCAACAATTGTCTTATCTGTATATCCTTGTTAAGATAACCTCTGAGCTTAGAAATTAATTTCATCGATTCCCTTTTTTTGCTTCATCATAATTTGGAAAGGACAGCTGCTCTTCAAACTTTTCTATTTTATCTAACTTTCCAAACTGCTTAAAATAAACTTTGCTGTTCATTGCATCACCATGCAAGGAGCCATTCTCAAATTGATAGGTTTGAAAAATATTCAATAGAATAAAAGAGGTCGTAGTTATAATAAACGAATATTTAATGGCCACACCTTTAACTAATGCTTTTGAAACTAAACATGCAACTGGAATTGCTAGAATCGAATAAAGCGGAATCAATGATTTTTGCCCGAAGCTTCCTCCATACCACCAATTCCACCAGCTAAGTGTAATGTATACAAATAATAGAGTGACAATACTCACCGACCACTTTAATTCTGGAACTCGCTTTCGCATAAAATAAATTCCTGGGAAAATAAGCAGTAATAACGGCGTATAAATAAACCATCCTTTTTGAAATCCAAAAAGACCCTTCCAAAATACTGGCTTTAAAAAATAATAATGTTCGTAATTGTCAGATGCTCCTAAATAACTACCTAACGTCAACTTCCAGTACTTAAATTGTGGAATCCAAACAGCAATGAAAATAACTGCAAAAATCAGTAGTGCATAAACTGGGATTTTCTTTGTACCGATTTCTGTAATATTTTTTAAATCATATAGAATAAAGAATAAAGCAAAAATCATTAACGGTAAATGAATCAAAATCATTAATGATAAAGTTGCACTAACAATTATAATTGACTTTAATTTTCGATTCATGTGCCACTTAGCTGTTGCGTATGCAAATAGTGCGCTTAGTGCAAACAAATAAACTTCTGACAAGGGAGCCGATTGCGATGCATAACAAAATAGATTTGTTCCGAGGCCGATAATCAAGAGTGTAATTGAAATTTCTGTATCTGAAAAATTATAATGTAGCAGTAATTTACGCAGATAGAGTAATCCAAGAAAAAAATAAAATAGTGCGCTTAGTAATAAAAAGAAGAGATAAGGCTCTGAAAATCCTGTTAATGGATAATCGAAATTTTTTGCTACCTGGTGAGCAATAGCAAAAAAGGGTGCGTACATAATAGATAGTCCGTACGTTTTATCAAATGCCTTTTTACCGCTATCGTATTGTTTTAACCAAAACCAATATTGCCCTTCAGCATACTTATAATCGCTTTTTTCTACTTTAAGATCATCAAAAATATATTTAGCTGGCAAGTACCCGTAAAATGCATGTACATCATAAGCAATAACCTTTTCATCGTAGCGCCACTTCTTCAGATTCATAACAACCAATAATGCTATCAATGAAATAATGAACACCAATACCAGCGAAAATCGTCTTTTAAATAAATTAACCATTGCCTCAAAGATATTTATTTTCATTTTACGGAATAGCCCTACAATGTGTGATTATTCTTATTTATTTTAGCCAAAATTTTATGTCATGAAGAAAGGACTTTACATCGCAGGTTTAACAATTTTGTCATTAGGTTGTGGTTCTAAAGAAGAACAACAAGCCTCGGTATATAACAACGACTTTGAAGTAATGGGAAATTGGTCAACGAAGGATCAATTAACAACTGAAGCGAGTCATAGTGGAGCCTATTCAACATTTACAGATAGCACATTGGTTTTCTCACAAACAATGATTGCATCAAGCAAACAACTAAAAAACAAAACACCTAAAAGCATTACGGCTACTGTTTGGGTAATGTCGAAATTACAAAACCCGAAAGGCAAGTTAGTATTATCGATTGATAAGAACGATAAGAGTGTTATCTGGCTAGGAAGTGATATTCAGAATACGGTTAAGGTTCCTAACAAATGGGAATTGGTTCAATTAAAGGTTGATTTAAAAGAGCCTTTAACTGATGATATGGTAATTAAACTTTACGGATTAAACGAAGGAAAATCGAAGGTTTACTGGGATGATTTTTCGTTGAATTTTGAATAATCTAAATTCGTTTCGCTAACTACATAAAGCGGACGATTTCGTACGTTGGAACTTATACGACTAATGTATTCTCCAATAATTCCGATTGTAATTAATTGTACTCCTCCAATAAATAATACGGAAATAATGATGGATGTCCAGCCAGGCACATAATCTTTTGAAATAAACCGTGAATACAGGGCGTAGAGTGCAACACAAAATGTTATTCCTGAAACTAAGAATCCTGCAATAGTAGCAATGCGCAATGGAAGATTAGAAAAAGAAGTAATACCATCCATCGCTAAACGCATCATCTTTTTTACAGTATATCCTGAAGTACCAGCAGTTCTTTCTTCACGTTGATATTCAACGGCAGTTTGATTAAATCCAACCCATGCTATTTGTCCTCTTAAAAACTTTTGCTGTTCGGGCATTTGCTTCAGCACGTTAATTACTTTACGTGAGATAATTCTAAAATCTCCGGTATCTAATGGAATATTTATCGTAGTAATTTTTTTAAGAAGGCGATAGAAAAACTTTGCCGTAATACTTTTAAAAAATGTTTCTCCTTTACGTAGCTGACGTTTTGCATACACTACATCAAACCCTTCTTTCACTTTAGCATATAAGCTAGTAATAAGCTCTGGCGGATCTTGCAAATCGGCATCAATGATTACTGCGTATGATCCATTACAAGCATCTAGTCCTGCAGAAACTGCTATCTGATGTCCAAAATTTCGACTCAGATTAATGTATTTTACACGTGCATCTGTTGCTGAAAGCTGATAAACTAATTGAAAAGTTTTATCCTTGCTTCCATCATTTATAAAAATTAATTCGAAAGATTCACCAATTGAATCAAGAACCGAAACGCATCTGTTATATACCGAAGAAATATTTTTCTCTTCGTTAAATACGGGAATGATAACAGATATGGTAGTCATTTGATTAATCAATTATCATCTCAGGAATTTCTCCTTCTACTACTAATTTGCCTGCGGTTGCTTTACGTATCTCCTCAACCGTTACACCAGGTGCTCTTTCTAAAAGGACAAATCCTGTTCCTGGAACAACTTCCAATACTGCAAGTTCAGTAACAATTTTCTTAATACATTTTACACCTGTTAATGGAAGTGTACATTCAGGAAGTAATTTTGATTCGCCTGCTTTATTGACGTGTTGCATTGCAACAATAATATTTTTTGCGGCAGCTACAAGATCCATAGCACCACCCATTCCTTTCACCATCTTACCAGGAATTTTCCAGTTAGCGATGTCGCCATTTTCACTTACTTCCATTGCACCAAGAATTGTTAAATCAACTTTCCCTGCGCGAATCATTCCGAAGCTTAAAGCAGAATCGAAGTAAGCGGTTCCTGGAACTTCAGTAATAGTTTGTTTACCCGCATTAATTAAGTCGGCATCTTCCTCTCCTTCAAACGGAAAAGGTCCCATGCCTAACATTCCATTTTCAGATTGTAAAGTTACATTCACTCCTTTGGGAATATAGTTAGCAACTAAAGTAGGAATACCAATTCCTAAGTTTACGTAGCTACCATCTTTTACTTCTTGTGCAATGCGTTTTGCGATTCCTATTTTATCTAACATTGTTTTTAATTTGCTAATTAGTTAATTAGACAATCTGCTAATGTGGATTCAACAATTTGTCTTTGATTTATTTTTTGATGTTTTAATAATTGAACTTAAAAGTTTTTGGATTTCAGTTAAAGGTTTTGTTAACCCTTCATTTGAAGGAGAAGGATAATGAGCAGATGATTCAGCTAATTC
>CAMBYJ010000170.1 GCA_945872015.1 Chitinophaga pinensis
AGATAATTACTCTGAAGAAGGAAAGTATGTTAATGATACTTTAATGGGTTATGCGACTCTTATTTATTCAAGCGGAAATAAATATATAGGTGTTGTAAACAACAGTCAAAAAGACGGCAAGGGTGTTTTTTATTTAAATAACGGCGATAGGTTTGACGGTAATTTTAAAAATGACTCACTGGATGGTGAGGGCATTTATTATTTTGCTAAAGGTGGGACCTTAAAAGGAGTCTGGGCAAAAGGTGAATTTATATCAGGATCAAATAAACGATATGAAAATAAAAATGCAATTACTCCCATTTTATCTAATGTTGGTGTCTATGAAGTAAATACAAATATTAATGATGTTCTTAAACTTGATATGATTTTTGATACAGGAGCTGGTGAAGTTCAATTCTCACGTGATGTGTTTCTTACTTTAGTAAGAACTAAAACTATTACAATTGATGACTTATTAGAGGGGGCCTACTATGAAGATGCAAATGGGAATGTTAATTATAATGTTCGTTTTAATTTAAAAAAAATGCAGATTGGTAATTACACGCTTGAAAATATTCCATGCTGTGTTGCTAAAGATGAACGCGGTGCAAATTTATTAGGCTTAAGCGCTATTAAGAAACTAGGAAAATTTGCTTTCGATTTTGATAAAGGAATTATTGAAATTAAATAAAACAGAGGGGTCTTGGTCGCCAGAATTAGCTATCTAAAATTAATAATGCAACCACAATATTTTATTACTACCCCAGACCCTGATTACTTGCCTAAGGGCGCTGTTGATCCACTTGGCTTTCAAGTAATATGGCAGCATCAAGGGAAGAAATTAATTCCGTACCTATCAACCGTTAGTATTCTTGCAAGGGATTTTCAAGTTCTATGTATTGCTCGTTATTTATATGGACAAGATAAAGAAGCTGGATGGCCAAAATATTTTTTGCGCTTCGAACAGTTAATGGCGTATGCCCGTTGTATCAAATTTCCTCGAGTTGGATTTAACGGTGTAGATAGAGTTAGAAATCGTGTGAATGAATTAAATCGTTTCCCTATCAGTAACAATCCTAATGATGAAATACTTTCAAATCAACGTTCTTATGGTGTTTGGGGTAAGTATATTCGTCCTTTCTTAGATATAGGATTTGATAAGGATGAAATGTTTTATAAGATATATGGAGATAAATTAAATCAACTTTCACAACTCCCTGAATTTAAAAATATCATTCAAAAGCTAAAGTCAGGAGAACGCTTTACTATCGATCGTGATTTAATACAAATACTATTTCCTTTATTTGATTTTGATAAAAATGAAAAGGAATTTTTAGTAAAAAAAATTATGCGGTTTGAAACCACAGGTGCATATCAGAATCGTTTGTTTGATTATGTACACAGCACAAAGTCGGAAGGTGAATTTAAATTGTATGAATTCTTGCAAGATTTTTCAAATTATCTGAATAAAGATGAAGTCGCGTTGAAAGAAATTTTAGTGTTGCATGAACAAACAGAAAAAGTGTTAAGTCCTATAAGTACTATTTTTCGCTACTTGCAAACGAAACCACTTTGGACAAAAGATGAAATACAAAAAGACGAATATATTACCAATTGTAAACTAGATACAGGCTTTCGATTTCCTTCGGGAGAGAAAAATTATGATTTGTTAAATCATTTTAGAGATCTAATGAACGAAAACAATTGGAATATAATTGAAGCATTACACGAAAGAAATTGTGAGGTTACTGCATGGCGAGGTGGAGCTTCTTGGATAACAATCAATAAAGACATTTTAGAAGTCCGACATTCCGATGGAGCGAAAATCAAGAAAGAGTTCAATCCTCAATTAAATCAAGAGAATGAATATTTCTTTCCAACCTTTATTTCTATCTACCAACAATTAATGCAGGCATGAGTGGTATTGGCGATTATCAACTGAAACAGCAATTAAAAGATTTAATTGGAGGGCGTAATGTAAAGGCCGCATTATTTCACACTTTCAATTTTAGTCCTCGCTTTTTTGAGAATTATATTATGCCATTGCTGGTACCATCGCAGCGCTTTTTAAATAATGAAATTGCCAATCATATTGTTTGGAGAAATTTATACAAGGAATATAAAGTGCCTCCCATCACTGTATATTTCGATCAAGATGCAAAAGATGTTGACGGTGGACCAATGCTCGATTATGATTTCATTGCTGTACGCATGCCTGTCGTTGGGAAGAATAAAGGAAATTATCATCCCAAGCATTCTTTTATTCTTGTTGAGAATGAAAGTAAAGTGGAAGAATTGATTGTAATAATTGGTTCTAACAATATCACACAAAATGGTTGGTGCGAAAATGTAGAATGTATTGCTCAAATTGTTATCAATCAACAGAAATATTACCCTGCTGCGCTTTGTGCAAGTTTGAAAGAGTTTGTCAATGATAACATCGAATTATTTGGCGGTAATTTGATATCGGAAGCAGAGCAAAAAATAATCAAATCCTTGAATCGATTAAATGGTACTAATCAGTCTGCACCATTATTTTATAGTTCAATTAAGCAATCCTTCTTCGAATTTATTGAAGAGAACATTTTTTCAAAAGATGAAATTCGTTTAGTTGAAATTCAAAGTCCTTATTTTGCCAACGACACAAAATTAGTAAGTCAATTTCAAGATTTAGGAATTAAAGTTCATTTACAAGCGCCCATCCGCGATGGCGTAATGCAGTTAGAGGAGAAGATATTTCAGCGCTATTGTGATGATGGTGTTGTTTGGTATTATCCAGATATTACAACAAGAAATAGTCATCGTAAAATTTATCGTTTACATAGTAAAAGTAAAACCTATACGATTATTGGTTCTGTAAACTTTACGAAGCCAGCATGGCAAGGGTACGCGGAAAAATCAAACAGTATTTACAATATTGAGAGCGCGCTTTTATTTGAGCAAAAAACAGAAAAGCCTGATTATTTATTGGGCAAAGTTCTTAAAAATGAGCAGTACCGTTTTATGGATCCTGTTAAAACCGAAGAAGTCAATTTCGAGCGATTAGAAGTCCCTGAACTATTTTTTGAAATGGACTGGTTGAACAAAAAATTAAGTTATCATAATAAGTCAAAATCAAAATGCTCACTTCAATTATATGGTAATTATGAAATTGATTTAGTGAATAAAGGATTTATCGATTTAGCTAGCATTAAAAACGGCGAAGCAATATTAGATGCATTAGCACGAAAATCATTATTAACGGTAATTGAGCAACGTGAGAATAGCACTCTTGAGCATTTGTATTATATGTCGCAAGTAGGTTTCGGACAACGACCATCACATTTCTTTATTACTCCTTCTGATATGATTGATGCGTGGGAGTTATTGGGTAAAGATTCAGAGGTTATGCGAGAGTGGTTTGAAAATACATTCGAACGCTTAACCGATTTAATGCAAGACGAAAGCGGAAATATTATTGATAATCCTGCTCAAAAGAAAAGTTTATTGAATGATATGGCTCGCCAATTTTATGGCTTATCGAAGCTAGAAGAAAGTTTATTTGATGAGAAAAAATTAAAACAATCAGAGAAAAACAAACAACGGCATTTTCAGTCGTTGAATTATTATTTAACGCATGACAATGTGGACACGCTCTTGAATTATATACGAGCCATCGAAAAGATGCATAAAGAGGGAAATATCATGGACAGTTATTACTGGTTGTTACTACAAATTGTAAAAGTTCGTTTTTATGAAAATGAAAACATAAAACGATTTGCTAAGCAATGTAGTAATGAGCAAGAATATCGTGTATTAAAAAAGATAGTAGAGCAGCGTTCGATTATGATTGATGATTTGACGATGAAGGTAGAGGAGTTATTACCAGTTGATAAGAAATTACTACAGTGGACAATTAAAAATCTTCAATTAGAGCATGGAGTATATTAACGATAGCACTATTAGGAGTATTCTTAATTTACAAGGCAGTCCGCTTATTCAAAAAAGTATTGCCGATCGTCAGATTGAAGTTATACGAAAAGGGTTTAATTTTCTATCACAAGATGAAAACAATGCGCTTTATATCGCAGATGAAGTAGGTTTAGGAAAAACATATATTGCTTTAGGCATTGCTTCACTGCTCCGACATTTTTCTTCTAATCCTGAAAATCATCAAGATGTAATCATTGTTCCAAAGAATAATCTGCAATTGAAATGGAAGAAGGAAATTCTGCAATTTTCGAATAATAATTATCAGCTATTAGATAATCGTGTTAAATCTGTTATTGGGAAACCTACTGGTGAAATTACCATTCATAATCAGTTAGAGGCAATAGCTGCGGATGTGCCAACTTATCATTTATATCGTAGCTCAAGTTTTTCATTTGGATTAAGTATCGATGAAAGCACAAAAATTCTCGATGATTTGCAGCATTGTTTTATTGATCCTATTTCATTGGCATATTTAGAGGAAGCAAAAAGACTTGGGTATTTAAAAAACACCAATAAAGGTTTGCTAAAGAAGTTTTGTGCGTATTTGATGGCCATTACGAATCCTGTTATTGAATTATTAATTGTAGACGAAGGCCATAATTTTAAAACTGGTCCTGGAAGTGCAGAGAATGCGGAAGTGGCAGCTCGCAATGCAGTAGCCTCTCGTTTCTTCGGAATTAAAATGAACACCGAAGAAGATTTAAAAATATTTTCTGATTTCCCAGAGTTAAAAAATCAAGTAAAACCACGTGTACAAAAGTTAATTGTTTTATCTGCTACACCGAAAACATATAGCTTAGTTGAAATTAAAAATCAGTTAGATTGTTTTTTGCCAAATCATATTTTAAGTAATTGTAAAAGAGAAGCGGATATAAAAGAAAAGCTGCCTTATTTTTTAATTCGTGGTAAAATGGAATATACCATA
>CAMBYJ010000171.1 GCA_945872015.1 Chitinophaga pinensis
AATTTAAAAGT
Source organism: Chitinophaga pinensis (assembly GCA_945872015.1). Lineage (GTDB taxonomy): Bacteria > Bacteroidota > Bacteroidia > AKYH767-A > OLB10 > CAINEC01. Next base: position 12 of record CAMBYJ010000171.1, read on the forward strand.
AGCTTTTGCACACGGTGGAGGATCATTCCCTGCAACTATTGGTCGTATTGAACATGGATTTAATGTGCGCCCCGATTTAGTAGCTGTGCACAATGAAGTTAATCCGAGAGAATACCTCAACCGAATTTATCTCGATACACTTGTGCATGATCCATTAAAACTCGATTACCTTTTAAATTTAATGGGACCAAATCAATTGGCATTAGGTACCGATTATCCTTTCCCGTTAGGTGAGTTAGAGCCAGGAAAATTAATTGAGTCGATGCCGTATGAGGATAACATAAAAGAGCGACTCCTGAATGGAACCGCTCTTGAATGGTTAAGTATGAAGAAAGAGCAATTTATTTAATATTTGGTTCAAGATTTCATTAAATTTTATTGTAATCCAATCGCATTGTTGTAAGTTTGCTCCTTAGAAAACAGCCATGAGCGATTCTCTTCATCACGAGTGCGGAATAGCATTTATCCGACTTTTAAAACCCCTAGATTTTTACATCCAGAAATATGGAACTGCTACCTACGGTCTGAATAAATTGTATCTCCTGATGGAGAAGCAACATAATCGCGGACAAGATGGGGCAGGAGTGGCTACTATCAAATTAAATCCTGATCCCGGTAAGCCGTATATTAATCGTTATCGCTCGGTCGATAAAAATGCAATCCCTCATATTTTTTCGCATATCAATGCACCGCTTGAAAAACTAAATGTATCTAACCCTGAAAAGTTAAAGGATGCATCGTGGTTAAAGCAAAATGTGGAATTCCTTGGTGAAATCATGTTAGGTCATCTTCGGTACGGAACGTTTGGAGGAAATACGATTGCGAATTGTCACCCTTTCATTCGTGAAAATAACTGGATGACGCGCAGCCTTGTGGTAGCAGGTAATTTTAACATGACCAATGTGGAGGAGTTATTTAACGACCTGGTTAAAATTGGTCAGCACCCAAGAGAGAAATCTGATACAGTGACCGTTATGGAAAACATCGGACAAAGTCTTGATGAAGCCAATGACGAACTGTATTATCAATTCAAAGAAAAAGGATTTTCCAAGCAAGAGATAAGTCCGCTTATTGCGCAGCACCTCGATATTGCTTCAATATTAAAATCATCTTCTACAAATTGGGATGGTGGGTATGTGATGGCCGGTTTATTCGGACATGGAGATGCTTTCATACTTCGTGACCCTGCTGGTATTCGTCCTGCGCATTATTATGTAGATGATGAAGTAGTAGTAGTTACTTCTGAACGACCGCAGATTCAAACAGCGTTTAATGTTCCTAAAAGTGCAGTACGTGAAATCAAACCTGGTCATGCGCTGATTGTTCGTAAAGACGGTACCGTTAGTGAAGAACAAATCAAAGAACCTTTAGAAAGAAAGTCGTGCTCGTTTGAACGTATTTATTTTTCAAGAGGAAGTGATGCCGATATTTATGAAGAGCGTAAAGAGCTTGGTAAACTACTTTGTCCTGATGTATTAGAGGCTATCGATAAAGATTTAAAGAATACAGTTCTCTCTTATATTCCTAATACTGCTGAAGTTGCTTTCTACGGAATGATCAGCGGAATGGAAGAATACCTGAAGGATGTTAAGAAGAGAAAAATTTTAGCATTAGGCCCTAATCCTGATGAAGAAAAACTCGAAGAGATTTTAAGTATTCGTCCGAGAGCAGAGAAGATTGCAATTAAAGATGCAAAGCTTCGTACATTTATTACCAACGATACAGATCGTAGCGATATGGTAGCACACGTTTACGATATCACTTACGGAACGTTGAAAGAAGGTGTAGATAATCTTGTTGTGATTGATGATTCGATTGTACGTGGAACAACATTACGCAACAGTATAATTCGTATGCTCGATCGATTAAATCCTAAAAAGATTGTGATCGTTTCTTCGGCACCGCAGATCCGTTATCCTGATTGCTACGGAATTGATATGGCTAAAATCGGCGATTTGATTGCCTTTAAAGCAGCCATCGAATTACTCGAAGAAAATAATCTGGAGCATATCATTGACGAAGTATATCTTGAATGCAAAGAGTTGCTGAAGAAAGAAGAACATCCTAAGGAAAATGTGGTTAAGAAAATATTTGCTCCTTTTACTTATGAGCAAGTATCAAAACGTATCTCACAAATTCTTACTCCGAAAGATTGTAAAGCGGAAGTAGAAATTATTTACCAAACGATAGAGAATTTACATGTTGCTTGTCCTTATAATTCTGGCGATTGGTACTTCAGTGGTGATTATCCAACACCAGGAGGAAACAGAGTAGTATGCAAGGCCTTTACGTATTATGTAGAGGGCAGCAACGAAAGAGCGTATTAAAATTATCTACTGACTTTAACATTCAATCGCTTCGAGATCAGCTAGCAATTATAATTTATTAAGCTATATTCCTATCGGATGCCAGGTAGTTTTTATATCCTGTCCTGCTAATATTCGATAGGGGGATTCAATAGCATCTTTCGAGAAATCAATTACGCGCTTAACATTTAAAGCTGCATTGGTCTGAATTGTTTTCTTGTGCTCTACATTCACATCCGTAAATACAATCGCGTTAACATCCATATGCGAAGCCGCATGCGAAACAAATTCTTTTCTGTATCCAGTTATAATATTGATTACTCCTCCCGGTAAATCAGATGCATGAATAACCTCTGCAAATTCAATCGCTGTTAATGGGAAATTTTCAGATACTACTAACGTAGACGTGTTACCGCCAATTACCATTGGTATTGCATGACTAATAATTCCGTGTAAGGCGCCTTTATCAGGACAAATAACTGTTGCAATGCCGCAGGGCTCAGGATAAGAGAAATTAAAATGAGAGCTCTCAACAGGATTCACTGTACTGAATACCTGAATGTATTTATCACTCCATCCAGCATAGTAAACGAGTAAATCAATAGAAGCTTCTACTTCTTTCAGCGCATTAGCAGCGGTATATCCTTCCTTGCACATCGAATCTACAAACTGTGCTTTTCGTCCTTCTAACGTTTCGGCTATACGATAAATGATTTGCGCTTTGTTGTAAGCTGAACGCTTGTTCCAGTCGCCTTGGGCTTTTCTGTTCGATACAACTGCATCGCGTAAGTCTTTGCGTGAACCACGACAAACATTAGCAATAATATTTCCTGCTTTATCTTTCAATGCGTAAAATCTTCCCGATTCTGTTCTTGGAAATTTTCCGTCAATGTAAAGCTTGTATGTTTTTTTTAACGTCGATGCGTGATGATGTTTTTGTAGTTGCCATAATCTCAAAAATTAAAATAGGTTAACATAAGGCATTAATCCGTGCAAGCCGCCTTCTCTTCCAACACCACTTTCTTTAAAACCACCAAATGGACTTGTTGGATCAAACTTGTTATACGTATTTGCCCATACAACACCTGCATTCAACTTCGATGAAATTTTAAATGCCTTCGCACCTTTGTCTGTCCATACACCACCCGATAAACCATACGGTGTATTGTTCGCTTTCTCAATTACTTCTTCTGCTGTTCTGAATGTTTGAATAGCGAGTACTGGTCCGAAGATTTCTTCCTGCACGATAGTACTTGATTGTGCTACGTTGGTGAATAGTGTAGGTTTATACCAATATCCTTTTGATGGAACTGTGCATTCACTCTGCCAGCATTCACCACCTTCTTTAATACCTGCTTGTACTAATGATTTTATTTTTGATAACTGTACTTTCGAATTGATAGCACCGATGTCGGTATTCTTGTCTAATGGATCACCAACAATTAATGTCTCGATGCGTTGCTTTAATTTTCGAATGACTTCATTCGCTACTCCTTCTTGTACAAACAAGCGAGAGCCTGCACAACATACATGACCTTGATTGAAAAATATTCCGTTGATGATTCCTTCTACAGCCTGATTAATCGCAGCATCTTCAAAAATGATATTAGCTGCTTTACCACCTAATTCAAGCGTGTATCTTTTATCGGTGCCTGCTAACGATTTCTGAATAATCTTTCCAACATCGGTAGAACCAGTGAACGCAACTTTATTAATGTTTGGATGATTCACGATGGCAGCACCTGTTGCACCTGCGCCTGTAATTATATTTACTACTCCAGGAGGAAGATCTGCTTCTTGAATAATCTCTGCTAATTTTAAAGCAGTAAGTGGAGTCGTCTCAGCTGGTTTCAAAATAACTGTATTGCCTGCTGCTAATGCTGGAGCAATTTTCCATGCAGCCATAAGCAATGGAAAGTTCCAAGGAATAATTTGTCCAGCAACACCAATAGGAGAAGTTTTCATTCCAGGAAATGCATAATCTAATTTATCAGCCCATCCTGCATAATAGAAAAAGTGTGCAGCAGCTAATGGAATATCAATATCACGACTTTCACGAATAGGTTTACCACCATCAATTGTTTCGATGATTGAAAGCTCACGTGCTTTCTCTTGAAGGATGCGTGCAATGCGATAAATATATTTGCCTCGTTCAGCTGCAGAAATTTTCGACCATACTTTTGATTGAGCATTTTTAGCAGCTGTAACAGCTTTATCTACATCAGCGGCGTTCGCTTCTGCTACAGAGGCGATACGCTTTTCTGTTGCAGGATTGATCGTATCAAAATATTTTTTAGATGTTGGAGCAGTAAACTTTCCATTGATAAATAAATCGTATCGATCTTTCAGTTGAATATGATCCGCCGACTCTGGCGCTGGCGCATATTTCCATTTCGTATCGAACTGAAGATCTTTAGTAGCGGAATTTTTTTTCATTCAAAAGTGATTTGTACGAAAATACTGAATTTTTGGGTTGGTTTAATTAAGTCAGTCGTGAGGATAGAGTTCCCATCGATCGCTGTAGCTGTCAAAGCTTCGGTCCCTGATCCC
>CAMBYJ010000172.1 GCA_945872015.1 Chitinophaga pinensis
AATGTTCTAGGATGTATTGGAAACACGAGATGATGTTGCTGCTGATTTACATATTCTATAATCTCGAGTAATTTTGTTAAGCCTTCTTTTGAATCAACTGTTGCAGGACGATGCATTGTCATCAATACATATCCTTTTTCTTTGATGGAATACTCTTCTAAAATTGTACTCTGTTGAATTTTGTTTTCAAATTCAACAAGTGTATCAATCATTGTGTTGCCAACAAAAAAGATATTCTCTGCTTTCTTTCCTTCTTTAGTCAGATTGTCATACCCGCTTTGTTCTGTTACAAAAAAGTAATCTGCAATTTCATCGGTTAGCAAACGATTAATTTCCTCAGGCATAGAGCGATCATAACTGCGTAATCCACTTTCTAAATGCGCAACAATTCTGTTTAGCTTATGTCCAGCAAAGGCTGCAGCAAACGTTGAATTTACATCACCTACAGCAACTACTACTGCAGGATTGAACTCTTCAATTACTTTTTCTAAACGAATAATAATTTCGCCAATTTGTGTATTAGCAGATGCTTGCGGAATATTTAAATAATAGTCCGGTTCTAATTCAAACTGTGTAAAAAATACATCGGCCATTTTACTATCGTAATGCTGTCCAGTATGTACAATTTTAATCTCAAATGGATTTCCCATCGCCTCGTTCACTTTTTTAAAGCGAGTGATTTTTATAAAATTGGGACGAGTACCAACAACAATAAGTATTTTATTATTCATTTAAATGATGTTTTTAATCAAGTCGGAATATTGATGTACAGCAGCAATTTTTCCATCCTTCAATTCGTAAATGCGATCGCAATTTTTCAAAGTTGTTATACGATGCGCAATAATGATAATTGTTTTGTGTGTGTTCGATAATTTATCGATGGCGTCACTCACTTCTTGTTCTGTTTGGTTATCGAGCGCAGATGTAGCTTCATCAAATATGAGTATTTCTGCATTACGATATAGTGAACGTGCTATGCTTAAACGTTGCTTTTGTCCACCTGATAAGGTTGACCCTCTTTCGCCAATTCTTGTGTTTAATCCTTCGGGTAAATTATTGATAAAGCTTGTGAGCGAAGACTGTTCAATCGCATCTTTTAATCGCTGTTCATCTGGTTGTGAATCATTAAAAGTGATGTTATCAATAATTGAAGCATCCATCAGAAAAATATCTTGCTTTACATAGCCAATTAATTTTCTCCAGCTTTTTAAATGTTGGTCATTTAAAACTACATTATCAATTTTAATTGAACCCTCGAATTCATTATGAAACTTGAGTAGTATATTGATCAAAGTTGTTTTACCAGATCCTGATGAACCAATGAAGCCAATCTTTTCTCCTTTCTTAATTGATAAACTAACATCGTTGATAATGTTTTTAGATGTATTGGGAAATTTGAATAAAATGTTTTCAAGATTTATTGATTCATTAAATTTGATTGCCTCTTGATTTTCCTCCGTTACTTTTGTTTCATCCTGATATAAATTCAAATTTTCTAACGCTCCTAAGTTTTTTTGAATGTAAACCATCGAACTGATAATTCTATTCAAGGAAGGCATTAATCGATAAGTTGCAGCTGCAAATAAACTTACCATAACTATTGCCGAGGAAGTATTGTCAGTTAAAAATATTGCATATATAAAAATTAAAATAACTCCACTTAATGCAACCATTTCGTTCGCACGCATCGGAATTAAATTATGCAGATACGATTTCATATTTAATGCATGATAACTTTTTTGTAGTCGTAAAAATTTCTGTTTGTAAAACTCTTCAGCATCTGCAAGTTTGATATCGATATATCCAGCTATAGTTTGATTTAATGTTCCCATTGACTGTGGGAATATTTTATTCATAGCTAAGCCAATATGCGATGATTTATTTTTCAGTAGTCGATAAATTATCCAAGTGGCTGGTCCGATAATTATTGAAATAAAAACAAATAATTTAAAATCGTAAATAGCAATTCCACCTACAATTAACAATACAATTATTGTTTCTGATAATAGCATTATTAGAGGTAATACAATCCATGAGATATAAGAAATAGGATTGTTAATTACATGATGAATAATGCTACTGCTTTTAATGGATGAAAATTGGTGATAGTTAAGTCCGAAATATTTTTCAAATTGTCGTTTTGTTATTTCATATGCTACCGCAGTACTAAACTTTGTCTGTAAATAGTTTACAAATAATCCGAAAAGAGTTTTGAATAAGAAAAATAAAAACACACTTACAATTACAAACAACAAAAAGTTTTTTTCATTTTGAAATTCACCAGCATAATAAATTTTGCTAAGTATTTCGTTTTGGAAAATTAAGCTTGGTTCTGTTGCTAATTTTACTAATGGAAGAATAGATGCTAATCCGAATACATCAAATACAGCTGAAATAAAAATCAGAAAAGAAAGTCCAGCCATCTTCTTTTTTTGCGAAGATGTTAAATGAACTTTTAAACTTTTTATTGCTTTCGACAGAGCATTACTTCTATCAATTTCTTTCTCCTCCATTCAGCTAACTTCAGATATTAAGAATAATAACCTGCGCCATAACCCGACGGAATATTTTTACTGCTAACTCCGTTAAGTACAATCGACATATGCTTGATTTCGTTTTTCTCTACTAATTGATGTGCGATATCAATGAAGTCGCGTTTAGAAACTCCAGCTTTCATTACAAAAATATTTATATCCGATTGTTTCATTAATACTAATGCATCAGAAAGTAAACCAATAGGAGGTGTATCAATAATTACATAGTCGTATTCTTCTTTTAGTTCATTGATTAATTTTTCAAGATTTTCATCTAGTATTAATTCCGAAGCGTTAGGTGTACGAGGTCCTGATAAAATAATTTTCAAATCTTCTATGCCACTATCTTTTGTTATTTGATTGATGGTTGCTTTGCCAACAATATAAGATGTAACTCCTACATCATTTTGCAAATTGAAAGCATTTGCTTGTTTTGGTTTATGTAAATCTAAATCGAGCAACACGACTTTCTTTTTCGCTCTGGTTAAAATCGTTGCAATGTTAACAGCCGTGAACGTTTTTCCTTCACTAGGCATTGTTGATGTAACAAGTATAACTTTATGCTTCGACTTACTAGCAAAGTAAGATAAGTTGGTTCGTATGACTCGAAAAGCTTCAGCAATTTGACTTTGTGGGAATTTGTCAACCATTAGATATTCCTCTTCCGCTTCTTTGCTTTTCCCAATTACTCCTATGATTGGCAGGTCTGTTATTTCTTTAATATCCTCTTTTGAGAAAACATAATTATAATATATTCCTTTGAAGAAAATAATTAGTAATGCTAATGCTAAGCCGCCACCAATTCCTGCAGCTAATGTCATTACTGGTAATGGATGTAATAAACCATCACCATATGCTGTCTCTAAAACTATTTTATCTGCAACTATGCTTGCTTTGGAAATGATAGTTTGAGCACGTGTTTCTAATAAGAATTTATATATTTGAGAATATATTTCTACATTACGATTGATATTTACAATGCCACGTTGTGTTGTTGGCATTTGTTGTAAAGCAGTATTGTAAGTTCCAATTTGCGAACTAATACTATTAATTTTATTAACTAAGTTCTTTCTGATATTTAGTACAATTCCAGATATTTTTTGTTTTGTACGTGAAATCATTTGGTCATGCTCAACAACCGATTTAGAACTTTCTGTATTACTGAATAATAAGTTCGAACGTTTTTGTTGCAACGCATAAAGTTCATCAAAGGCACCTTGTAGCCCTGGGTCATTTGCTTCAGCTAATACTGATGGAGAAATAGCCATGTTTTCTCCATTGGAACCGGTTAGATAGTCATACATCATATCTACCGACTTCAACTGAATATTCATTCTTGCTTTTTCAGAATCAAAATCTACTACACGTTGATACAGCATTCCTGATTCTTCTCCAAGATTTAAAGTTGTACGGCTTTTTTGAAACGATTCGAGATTGCTTTCAACACTGTTTAATTGGTTTTCTACATCCGTTAATTGTGCATCTATAAAACGTACTGTATTTTCATTAACAGTTTTTTGAACCTCAATGGAGTTTTCTATATAATTGTTAATTAGTGTATTTAAAAAATCTATTGCTTTATCCTCAACTTCATCTTCTAGTGAGATTTTTATTACACTAGCCGTTTGATCTTTTTCTATTGTTAAAGCGTTTTGATATTTTTTAATTAATGCCTCATGATTTTTAAATTTAAATATATATGGAATATCACTAATTTTTGTATTGCGTGTAATTATTGTTGAATCAGAATTTACAATGAATGAAAATTTATCATTGATTACAGGAACTCCAAATTTAGATTTGCGTTTAAATTTGTATTCTTCTGTATTTACTTCAACAATAAAAGATTCTTGATTTAGAATTTTGATTTCAAAAGGCGTATTATATAAACTTTTATCTGTTAATTTACCTACAACTGTAAAAGGAGTTCCTTTGTATACTTCCCCGGTCTTAATTCTTCCTTCTATATAATATCCAATATCTAAATTCAGCTTATTAATTGTTTCATCAATTAATTTAGTTGATTTAATTATTTTAACTTCATTCGCTATATCTTCTTTTCTTGGAGCAGATGGTAACGACTCACTCAATGCATCTTTAAACGGATCTTTCTGTGGCTTTATTAGTAACTCTGCTGTTGCACCATAAAATTTAGTTGCGTTATACAAGTAAGCGCCACCAATAATAACACCGAGTCCAATAAAAATTGCAAACCAGTACCAGTTTTTGCTGATTGTAGATAAACCTTTCTTGATATCTTTCGAGTCAATAAGGTTGTTAGAGCCCATTTTCTTTTCCATGCTAATTATGTTGTATTGTAAACAATAGGTCG
>CAMBYJ010000173.1 GCA_945872015.1 Chitinophaga pinensis
TGTCGTGTTTAGTTTTTAAATCATCTTTCAATCGAATCATCTTGAATAAATAAATTCTCATAACTTTGAACTATTAAAATTAGGACCCATGAAAAAAATTAGCTTCATTGCTTTTGCAACTATTACCTTGTTTATTGCCTCTTGTACTGACGAAACAGTTGATCCCACTGTAGACCCTCGAGATAAATTCACTGGTAGTTGGTTATGTCAGGAAACAATCACAGGCACTCCTACGCAATCGTTCACAATTACTATTTCAAAAGTAGGTAGTGGTGATTCTGTTAAGATTAGCAACTTTAGTAACTATGGTTCTACATCACCTCAAACGTATGCAGAGATTTCAGGTAATTCAATTGTTATACCTTTTCAGAATATAACTACAACAGGTATTCCTGTACAAGGTTCTGGATTATACAGCAATAATGGAGGAGAGAAAATCAATATGAGTTATTCAACTGATGGAGAGAGCGCAACGGCTGTTTGTACAAAATAATTTTAGTTAATACCCTCTACATCTTCTCCATTAACAACTTCCATTTTAACAGTATCTACACTGTGCTTAAAACGTTTTAAAACCGTGAATTCATAGCCTCCGTAAATACGCTTTTCGTTCACAGCAGGAATACGTCCGAAAATATCATTTAATAATCCGCTTACTGTATCGTAATTCGGATTTTCTTCCAGCATAATCGGAAGTAAATCGTTTACATCACCAATAGATGCAGTTGCATTGACAATGTATTCAGTTTCGCTTTTCTTTTCTACTGGTGGTTTTTCATCATCATACTCATCCTGAATTTCACCCACCAACTCTTCAATGATATCTTCCATTGTTACAATTCCAGCTGTCCCGCCAAACTCATTAGTGACAATAGCCATTTGAATATGTTGCGTTTGAAACTCTCTTAACAAATCGTTAATTGCTTTACTTAACGGAATAAAATAAGCTGGTCGAATTAATGAACTAACGCCTTTAAAATTACGTTCGTGCATTGCTCGAATTAAATCTTTTGTGTAAAGAATACCAATAATATTATCTAGTGAATCTTGGTATACAGGTAATCGGGAGTATCCTTCTTCAACCACTCGTTGAATTACTTCTTCCTTCGAACTTTCAACATCAATGGCAGAAATTTTTGTTCTTGGAATTAATATCTGACGGACAACGCGATCATCAAATTCAAATACATTTTGAATTAGCTCATTTTCTGATGGCTTAATAGCTCCACCTTCTTCCGATTCTGTCAATAGCATCCTAATTTCTTCTTCGCTATGAATCTCACTGTGGGTTGCTTTGCCTAATCCTAAAATTCTTAACGTTAAAGAGGATAAACTATTCAAAACCCAAATGAATGGAGAGAAGATGGTGTACATCACACGTAATGGAATAGCTACAATCATAGTATGAAAAAGTGGATTTCTAATTGCCGCCGTTTTGGGTGCTTGTTCTCCTAAAACAATATGCAAAATTGTAATAAGGATGAACGCAATTATTACCCCCATACCTGTCGGGTCTTCAGGGTTTATATTCCATCCGAAATGACTTCCAATGTTAGCTACTATGCGTGTTACAACGCGTTCGCCTATCCAACCTAAGGCAAGACTTGCTAATGTTATACCCAGCTGACAAGTACTTAAATACTTATCGAGGTTTTCTAAAATATGCTGCGATATTTTCGCAAGTTTATTTCCTTGTGATGCTTTAATGTCCACTTGTGAAGCTCTAACTTTTACAATGGCAAATTCGGCTGCAACGAAAAATCCGTTTAAAAATACTAGTAATCCTGTGAGAAATATATCTGCTATCATTCGTAATGAATTGAATACAAAGTTAAGCGTTCGCGCTCTCCAAATTCAAGATTATCAAAAAATAATTAACAATTTTAGTCTTTCAGTTTGTCGTTGTTCTTATGTCGATCGATATCGCGTTTGCTTTTTTTCTCCATATTCTTCTGGAATGCATCCGATAAGTTAACGCCTGTTTGATTGGCCAAGCAAATCAAAACCCACAACACATCAGCCATTTCATCACCTAAATCAGCTTGTTCTTCGTTATTTTTAAATGATTGGTCGCCATATTTTCTTGCTATGATTCTTGCCAATTCTCCAACTTCTTCTGTTAAAATAGCCATATTGGTTAACTCACTAAAGTATCTTACTCCAACTGTTTTTATCCAATTGTCAACTTCTTGCTGTGCATCGTTTATTGTCATAAATAAAAATGAATTTAATTTTTGATAAAGATAAAAGGTATTTTTGTTTCGATGTCTTTCCTTCAAATTTATAAAAAAGCATTTTCAGGATTACCTCCTAAAGTATGGGTGTTGAGTTTAGCAATGGTGGTTAATCGCTCTGGGTCAATGGTGCTTTTATTTACATCTCTTTATTTAACGAAAGAATTGCACTACACTTTAGCAGAAGCAGGGTGGGTAATGAGCTTATATGGAGTGGGTAGTATTTTAGGAAGTTATACTGGAGGATGGTTAACCGACAGGCGCAATTTTTACGACATTATGATTGTCTCATTAATTGTTTGTGCTTGTGTTTTGATGCTGATGGTGTTTGTTACTTCACTTTATGGAATTGCCGCAATAATATTTACCTATGCATTTACAGCTGATATTTTTCGACCAGCAAATTCAGCTGCTATCGCCTTTTATAGCGAAGCTAGTAATAGAACACGGTCTGTTTCGCTCGTTAGAATTGCTACTAATTTAGGATTTACGATTGGTCCTGCGGCCGGAGGTTTTGTAGCCCATTATCTTGGATATAAATGGTTGTTTGTTATTGATGCATCAACATCTGTTTTTGCAGCTTTGATGTTGGTTTTGTACTTGCCTCGTCGTAAAGTAGGTCACGAACATCACGAGAAAAAAACAATTGCCACAAAATCTGCATATCAGGATTATTGGTATCTCGCGTTTATTTTTTTAGTGGCCGTATACGCTACTTGTTTCTTTCAGATTTTTGCAAGTGTTCCGCAGTTCTTGAGCAGAAGCTGGCTTTATGATGAGGACAAGATTGGTTTATTGCTAGCATTAAATGGGTTGCTCGTAGTGCTTATTGAAATGCCATTGGTCATGCATCTCGAAAACAAAAACAATAAGTTTAAATACATTATCTGGGGTTCATTGTGTTTGCCTATTTCATTTTTTATTCTGTTGATTGCAAATCAGAATTTGTTAATGGCAATTGCTTACACGTTTATAATTACAATGTCGGAAATATATGCAATGCCATTCATGATGAATATTGCATTGTCGCGTCCTGATAAAACCCGTCAAGGGCAATATGCTGCTTTGTATTCCATCGCTTATGGACTAGCAAATATTGCAGCGCCGTTATTAGGATTAGGCATCGCTGCGCGCTATGGATTTAATACAATGTTTTGGGTATTGATAGTAGTAAGTACGTTACTAGCTTTCGGATTTTATCAATTGAGTAATCAGCGCAAACAATTAAATTAAAATCACTCTTTGTTTTTCGAATCAATAATAATTGTTACAGGTCCATCATTGATAAGTTGAACTTGCATGTCAGCACCAAACTCTCCTGTTAAAATTGGCTTTTGAATTTCTGATTGCAGTTGCTTGATGAATTCATTATAAAGCGGAATGGCAATTTCAGGACGAGCAGCGCCAATGTAAGAGGGACGATTTCCTTTTTTGGTAGAGGCATGTAAAGTAAACTGACTGATAAGTAAAACTTCTCCAAAAACTTCATTGACATTTAAATTCATTACTCCATTTTCATCTGCAAAAATTCTTAGTTTGCTAATTTTCTGAATAAGCCATGTTATATCTTCAGTGGTATCATCGTGCGTTATTCCAACTAATATCATTAATCCACGTCCTATACTTCTACGTTCTTGTTGGTTGATTAATACACTTGCTTCGGAAACTCTTTGTATAACGGTACGCATATACTATTTAAAATTGTCTTCGTTATGAAGAATGCTTAAATAATTGTAATAACGATCAGGATGAATTTTGCCAGCATCATAAGCTGCTTTTACCGCACATTGTTGTTCGTTTTCATGTAAACAATTATTGAACTTGCAATCATTTAACAACTCACGCATTTCAATAAAGTAATGTGAAATTTCGCTTGGTACAAAATCGATATTTACAAATTCGCGAATACCTGGCGTATCGATAATGTAAGTTGATTCATTAACCTTATGCATCTCAGCAAAAGTGGTGGTATGTTTTCCTTTCAAATGTTGTTTTGATATTTCGCCAACTTTTAAATTTAAATCAGGAATGATAGCATTAATCAAACTAGACTTGCCTACTCCCGAATGCCCTGTAAGTAAATTAACTTTCCCATTTAATAATACTTGAAGATCCTCAATTCCTTCAAGTGAATGCGATGACACTTTTATACATTTATAACCGAGCGATTCGTATATATCGAGGTATTCATGTTGAATTTCACTCAGGTGATTTACGAATAGATCAGACTTATTAAAAATGATTCCTACAGGAATATGATACGACTCTGCTGCAGCAATAAATCGATCAATAAATCCAGTTGATGTTTTTGGAAAAACGGGCGTAACAACAATCCATGCATAATCTATATTGGCAGCAAGAATATGTGTTTGCTTAGATAAATTAATAGACTTACGAATGATGTGATTTGTCCTTTCTTTGATATCTAATATTACACCTGAACCATCAGTTTGTTCTTGAACGTTTACGATGTCGCCCACCGCAACAGGATTTGTACTGCTTATGCCTTTTAGTCGTAGCTGACCTCTGATTCTGCAGGAAATTGTTTTTTGATTGGGTAGTTCTACCTCAAACCAGCTACCTGTCGATTTTAATACTCTGCCTTCAAACATCAAAACAAAGATAGTGGTT
>CAMBYJ010000174.1 GCA_945872015.1 Chitinophaga pinensis
AATTTAGTTGAATCGATAAGTCAGCAGAGTCTTTTTCCGTCATCAAAAATAAATCTTGCATCAGATTTTCCTTATAACGTAAAAATCGGCTCTGCAAAGAATGGGAAAGTATATGGTTTGATTATGCGTTTTAAGTATAAAGAGTTCAAGCCTGGTGCAACGGTTGGAACCGATAAGCAAGTTGATTATTATTTCGATAATATTTTAAGCACTACCAGCAATGGCGGACAATCGTTAACATTTCTTCTCGATGGTGCTTCCTTTTTTAGTTATTTGAAACAACGCATCCTAAAAGATAATTCCGTTAGCAGACCAATAGGTTCTGTTGCGGCTGATTTTGTTTTTACTGTAGGTACTCCTGATTTGTATAACTATATTCAAGTTAATGCCCCAGGAAATACAGTTAATTACATACCTGAATACACCAACCTAAGCAATGGTAAAGGTATATTTACAAGTCGATGGTCTAGTACAGTTTCCAATATTAAGTTCAATACCCCATCGCAAGACTCATTGCTATACGGTAAATACACGAAGGGCCTTTTCAACTAGAATGCAGGACTATTTGTCACCTTGTCATATTTATTCATAGCTATTCACGATTAATTGTCAGATTTCTGACAGATTTTTTAGGTGGCATATGTATTGACAACGGTCGCGAAATTTCTAAAACTAAAAATCTAAACATATGAGAAAAGTAATTGGAATTGACCTTGGAACAACGAACTCGTGCGTTGCTGTAATGGAAGGCAATGAGCCAGCAGTAATCGCGAACAGTGAAGGTCGCAGAACAACACCATCAATAGTTGCCTTTATTAAAGATGGAGAGCGCAAAGTAGGAGATCCTGCAAAGCGTCAGGCAATAACAAACCCTAAGCATACAATCCAATCCATTAAGCGTTTCATGGGCGAATCGTTCGATAAAATGTCGAATGAAATTTCCCGAGTACCTTATGAAGTAGTAAAGGGTGATAATAATACACCAAGAGTAAAAATTGATGAGCGTTTATATACTCCGCAAGAGCTCTCAGCGATGATTTTACAAAAAATGAAGAAGACTGCTGAAGATTATTTAGGACATGAAGTGAGCGAAGCGGTAATCACGGTGCCAGCATATTTTAATGATGCGCAGCGTCAGGCTACTAAAGAAGCAGGCGAAATTTCAGGATTAAAAGTATTAAGAATTATTAACGAGCCTACAGCAGCTGCATTAGCATATGGTTTAGATAAAAAGCATACTGATACAAAAGTTGCAGTATTCGATTTAGGCGGTGGTACATTTGATATTTCTATTTTAGAATTAGGTGATGGCGTATTTGAAGTAAAGTCGACTAATGGTGATACCCACTTAGGTGGTGATGACTTTGACCAGGTAATTATTGATTGGTTAAGTCAGGAGTTTAAGAACGATGAAGGCATTGATTTGAAAAAAGACCCAATGGCAATGCAACGTTTAAAAGAAGCTGCTGAGAAAGCAAAGATTGAGCTGTCAAGTTCTTCTCAAACAGAAATCAACTTGCCTTACATTATGCCTGTTGATGGAATACCGAAACACTTAGTTAAAACATTAACACGTGCTAAATTTGAGCAGTTGGCGGACTCTTTAATTCAAAGAACATTAGAGCCATGCAAAAAAGCATTAGCAGATGCAAAAATGTCGGCTTCAAATATTGATGAAGTTATTTTAGTTGGAGGATCAACAAGAATTCCTGCTATACAAGAAATCGTTGAAAAATTCTTCGGTAAAAAACCTTCTAAAGGTGTTAACCCTGATGAAGTAGTTGCTTTAGGAGCTGCTATTCAAGGTGCGGTTTTAACAGGAGAAGTTAAAGATGTATTATTACTTGATGTTACACCATTATCATTAGGAATTGAAACAATGGGTGGCGTGATGACGAAATTAATTGAATCTAATACAACAATTCCTTCTAAGAAATCAGAGGTGTTTTCGACTGCTTCAGACAATCAACCATCAGTAGAGATTCACATTTTACAAGGAGAAAGACCGATGGCAAAAGACAATAGAACAATTGGTCGTTTTCACTTAGATAGCATCCCTCCTGCTCCACGCGGTGTACCTCAAATTGAAGTTACTTTTGATATTGATGCAAATGGAATTCTTCACGTAACGGCAAAAGATAAAGCAACTGGCAAAAGTCAAAATATCCGTATTGAAGCATCATCAGGATTGAATGATGATGAAATCAAACGTATGAAGCAAGAAGCTGAAGCTAATGCAGATGCAGATCGTAAAGTGAAAGAAGAAACTGAAAAAATCAATCAGGCTGATTCATTGATTTTCCAAAGTGAAAAGCAATTAAATGAGTTTGGCGATAAAATCCCAGCTGATAAAAAGTCGGCGATTGAAACTGGATTAAATGAACTAAAAGAAGCTCATAAAAATCGTGATTTAGCAGGAATTGAAACAGCAATGAATAATATGAATGCAGCATGGCAAGCGGCTTCACAAGACATGTATAATGCGAGTCAGCAGACTGAAGGAGCGCCTGAACAAGGGCCTGCTAATAATGCTGGTGACAATGTTACTGATGTTGAATTTGAAGAAGTAAAAGATGAGAAAAAGTAATTCTCAAGAATAATTGAAAACAAAAAAAGGGCTGAAATTCAGCCCTTTTTTTATGTAGTAAATATTAATATTTCTTTGGTTCTTTTCCCTTGATTGGTTTACCACTTTTCATCCACTCACGAGTACCCCAGAACATATTCTTACGGTATCCGCCATCTTGATAAGTAACCAAACGCTCTTGCTTTTTCAATGAAGCCAATAATACTGATACTTTTTTCGCAAATTCTGAACGATCAACATCTGGATACTTCTTCATCATTAAAGCAACGATATCACGATTGTGAATGAAACGCTTCTGAGACATTACAAGTTCGTAAAGAGTTTGAGTTAAGTTACCATGAAACTGTGCACGTGAACCAACCGGACGACCTCTTTTGCCCTTGCCTTTGATTTTACGTACAATCATTTTCAAGTCAATTTCACCTTTCATCGGACGACCTGGCTTGCGCTCTAATCCACCTCTTAAGAAATCAGATGGTTCTAATTTTGAAATTGATAATACTTTAATAGCTGCATCTAATGCACCCATACTGCGATCGAATTCTGCCTTCAGCTGACGCTTGCCGCTTTCTAGCTCTTTTAATAGTGCTTTAACACTGTTTGTTTGATTTGTCATAATATTATTCTAATCTGTGATGCGAAGTTGCGAATTTTTCTTTTAAAAAACCAAATAGAATAATAATAAAAATCATATATATAGGGGCAAGTTATAATGATTTTTAAAAAAATTACATTTTAACAACAAATTTTAATATAATTATAGAGGTAATCTATTGCTTATTTTTTCTTCTAAACAACTCTTTAAACGAATTAAACTCTTGACGATAGAAAACCCCTACACCTTGTGTATAGTTCGAGTTAATATTATTAATAAGCGTATTGTTATTTGACCTGTTAAATGCTTTTAACTTAAATCGCCCATCTTTACTCGCCATATATTCAACATTAAAATCACCGACTATATTAGTAGTATTTTGACCTCCAGTTGGTGTATTTGCGGTACCACCACTGACATCTATCAGTATTCTATTATTAAATATAGAAGTTTGAACACCTACTTCAATCTGATCGCTTGTTACCTCATCTCCTGGATTATAACTAACATTAACATCAAACTGATCGCTAATTTGAGATGCCCAGTTACTAAGTTGGTTAGTTAATAATTCATAGGCGTTAGATCCTACAACTGCACCAGAACTTACACCGCCACGGTCGCTTAAATCACTAGGTGTTGTAAATCGCTTAGCAACAATAAGCGAAATAGCTTGTCTGTATTTTTCTTCTTCCGTATTGATTAATCGTTTAATTTGGGTCTCTACCGTTGGATCTACATTTTGAACACTAATATCAAAAGAGATATTAGGATTGAATAATTTATCTGTCAGGTTTAGTTTTAGGGTAACGGGGACATTTTTCTTAAATGTACTATCCTGAAACAAATCAAATAAACTAACCTTTGGTTTATACAATGCACTTATATTAATACTTGCATCATAAGGATCGCCATTCCAACGAATATACCCACCGCGCTCAAGAGAAAAGTTTTTATTCAAGACATTTTGCATAGTAAATAAGTACTTCCCACTTTCCAATTCATAATTACCGTACATCCTTAAATCTTCGGTAGGTGTTACAGTCATTCGTAAATTACCCTTACCTGTTCCTTCTATAACATCACCAATTTTCGAATCAAAAACTAAAAGTATCGTAGCATCAGGGGTTGCTTCCAACGACATATCTATTGTCATACCACTGAAATCAATAGAGTCTTGTTTTAAACTATTGGAGATGCTATTAGACTGATCGACGAAAGTAACAAACCCGGTTTTGCTAATCTCTTCGGGATTACTTAACGGAATATAAATTTTAGTTCCCTTTTCTGATTTTAATCCTATAATAAACGTAAGATTATCAACAGGACCTTTAATTATAGTACTACCGGATGCATAAGCCTCGCCGTAATAAATATCATTATCACTAGCTGTTGTATTTAACACCTGTATATTATTCGCTTTAAACTCCAAATCAAAATTCCAATCCTTTAAATAATTATGTTTTATCGAACCGTTTAGTATAGCCTGATTTCCTTTGATATCATTTATGATTACATCCTTAAAAAGTATTTTATTATTAAGCAATTCTAATTCAGTATTTAAATTATAAGTTGTTTTTAAATAATCGAGCGTAAGATTTACTTTTTGAAGCGTTAAATTACCTGTTAAAGAAGGTTTGTTTATAGTACCGACTAACTTTAATTCACC
>CAMBYJ010000175.1 GCA_945872015.1 Chitinophaga pinensis
TATCTTACTCAGAGGAATGGAAAAAAAAACTAAATAATGCAGTTGATTTATCAGGACAAAACCTAACTAAATTGCACCATGACCTCGGAAATTATTTTGGCAATGCTGTTTTAGATTTTATCCAACGCAATCATTTAAAGCCTGCATTAATTTCTTCTCACGGACATACTGTTTTTCACCAACCGCAAAACGGATTTACACTACAAATTGGTTCGGGAGCAAACATAGCTGCTATAACTGGTATCGATACGGTTTGTGATTTTAGAACAAAAGATGTTGCATTGGGAGGACAAGGTGCTCCTTTAGTTCCAATAGGTGATCAATATTTATTTGGTCATTACCAAGCTTGCTTAAATCTAGGTGGCATAGCTAACATCTCTTATTTTCAGAATCAAAAACGGATTGCTTTCGATATCTGTCCTGTGAATATGGCGTTGAATTATTACGCAGAAAAATTAAATCTAGCGTATGATAACAAAGGACAAATTGCTTCAACCGGAAAAGTTATTGGAGAACTACTAAGCCAATTAAATCATTTGTCCTTTTACTTAGAAACAGGACCAAAATCACTCGGTAAAGAATGGTTTGAAAAACACTTCTTGTCAGTTGTTACTGAATTTGAAAAAGAAAACAATAATAACATTGCCAACATACTATGTACGTTAGTTGAACATATAGCTATCCAACATGGTTTAATACTTTCAAATGCAAATATAAAAGGCCCCGTCCTAGTTACAGGTGGCGGAGCCTTGAATGATTTTTTAATTAGTAGAATTATTGCAAATACTGAAACCCCACTTTCTATTCCTGATGCGGATGTAATCAATTACAAAGAAGCATTAATTTTTGCCTTGCTTGGTTGGTTGTATTGCGAAAATAAAACTAACACATTGTCGAGTGCTACAGGATCAAAAAAAGACAGTATTGGCGGCGCTTTGTACAAAGGCCATTAATTACTCGTCATCGTCATCGTCGTCATAAAAATCGTCGAATGATTCTAGATTACCGACAGGCATATCATCCGGATCCATGTCTTCATCGTCATCATCAAAATCATCGAACTTTTTATTTTTTAGTTCTTTCGATTTTAAAGGCTCCATCTTACGGCCTTTTGAAGAGTCGCTAGTTTTTTTAGGTTTGGACTCAGGTGTTTTTCCAGTTTTCTTGGAAGTTTTCATTTGCGAGAGTTGAGCAAAATTTAATGGTTAAGAATATGAATTTATTTATATCAGTTTATCGTTACATTTACCTTGTGCAACAAGCACAGCACAAAAGTAAAAAAGTTTTATTCTACTTTAACAAAACTTTAGCACAATTTTAATGTTAATTTTTTTGATAGCAAAAAGTAAAAATAAAAATAATTCAAAAAAATAATGCTACATCCCAACACCCTTAAATTTCTAAAGTCGCTCGACAAAAACAATAATCGCGAATGGTTCGAAAAAAACAAGAATTTATATGAGTTGGCAAAAGCCGACTTTAATAATTGGGTAGAGAAAATCATTATCGAAGCACAGAAAATCAATAATGATTACCAGCAATTAGCAGTTAAAGATTGTGTTTTCAGAATTTATCGTGATGTGCGATTCAGTAAAAACAAACTGCCCTATAAAAACAATATGGGTGCACAATTGAAAAAAGGCGGGAAGAAATCGCCCTACTGCGGATTTTACATTCATATTGAACCCAGCACGAACGGATCATTTATAGCTGGTGGATTCTGGATGCCTGAAGGCGATGTGCTAAAAAAACTTCGTCAGGAAGTTGAATATAATACCGACGACTTTAAAAAAATCATCAATGATAAAAAGTTTAAAACATTGTATGGCTCACTCGAAGAGCATAAACTAAAAAAAGCACCAAAAGGTATTGACCCCTCCCACCCTGATGTAGAGTTGTTAAAATACACGAGTTATGTGGTAAGTACGTCAATCGACAATAGCGATTTAACTTCAGAAAAATTAAATAAACAAATCATCAAAGGACTAAAAACAATACAGCCTTTTTTAGATTTTTTAAATACTGCTATATAATAAAAAAGGAGGGTTGTAGCCCTCCTTCTATTTATAAAACGATTGGTTTATTTTTTAATTCCGAATGCTTTTTTAACAGCAGGAACCGCATTTAAATCTTCCCAAGGGAACAATTTTACTTTAATTTTCTTTTCGTTTTTCTTTCCTTTATTAAACACTTTCGTTACTTCTTTACACTCACGCCCCATATGTCCGTAAGCAGCAGTTTCACGATAAATCGGTGTACGTAATTTAAAACGCTTTTCAATAAAATAAGGGCGCATGTTGAATGCATCCATTTTCCCAATCTTCTCAGCAATCTGACCATCGGTCATTTCAACTTTTGAAGTACCATAAGTATTTACAAACAATCCAACCGGATCAGCAACACCAATAGCATAAGCAACCTGTACTAATGCTTCATCACAAACACCTGCAGCAACTAAATGCTTTGCAACGTGACGAGCAGCATATGCTGCAGAACGATCAACTTTAGAAGGATCTTTACCTGAGAAAGCACCACCACCGTGAGCACCTTTTCCACCGTAAGTATCTACGATGATTTTTCTTCCTGTTAAACCTGTATCACCATGTGGACCACCGATAACAAATTTACCTGTAGGATTAACATGATAATTAATTTTATTATTGAATAATGCCTGCACACGCTTAGGTAATTTTTTCATTACGCGCGGCACTAAAACATTAATTACATCTTTTTTAATCTGCGCTAACATTTCTGCTTCCTTAGCGAAGTCATCGTGTTGAGTAGAGATTACGATTGTATCAATGCGCACTGGTTTGTGATCATCAGAATACTCAATTGTAACTTGACTCTTAGCATCAGGACGAAGATATTTCATTACTTTACCTTCCTTGCGGATTGCAGATAATTCTCTCAATAAAGTATGAGACAACTCTAAAGGAAGAGGCATGAAATTATCAGTCTCACGGTTAGCATATCCGAACATCATTCCCTGATCTCCTGCTCCCTGATCTTCTTTCTTCTTTCTTACTACTCCTTGGTTAATATCTGGCGATTGCTCATGAATAGCAGATAAAATTCCGCATGAGTTTGCTTCGAACATATACTCACTTTTCGTGTAACCGATATCACGAATAACTTCTCTTGCGATATCTTGTACATCTAGGTAAGCGTTAGATTTTACTTCTCCTGCTAACACAACCTGTCCTGTAGTAACAAGTGTTTCGCAAGCTACCTTCGATGAAGGATCGTATGCTAAGAAGTAATCGATTAATGCGTCTGAAATTTGATCGGCTACTTTATCTGGATGTCCTTCAGAAACCGACTCGGAAGTAAATAAGTATGACATGGTTTTTTATTGTGTTTTTAATAATTGAAGCGACAAAGATAAAAAAAGCCATCAAGGAGAAAAATTCAGGATTATTTTTTAGAAGTTAACTGTCTAAATACTGATTCAAGGCTATTTTCCTCCTTCTGCATGGTGATTACAGCTAAATTATTCTGTACTGCAAAATTGAAAATCAACGGACGTAAATCCTGCCCTTTAGGACCAAAGATTTTAAAGGTTTTATCATTCACAGGAAGCACTTTTTTAATTCCCGAAATGGTGTTGAGTTTTTCACTAGAAACTGCTTTATCAAATTCAACAAGAATAATTGTTTCTGACTCTGATTTTTGCTGAAGAAAAGACGTTTTATCGTCAGCAACAATCTTTCCTTTGTTAATAATAATAACACGATCACAGATAGCTTCTACTTCCTGCATAATATGCGTTGAAAGAATAACGGTTTTCTCTTTCCCAATATTCTTAATTAATTGACGAATATCAACCAACTGATTTGGGTCGAGGCCTGTGGTTGGCTCATCGAGAATCAATACACTAGGATTATGAATCATAGCTTGCGCTAAGCCAACTCTCTGTCGATAACCTTTGGACAAAGCACCAATTTTTTTATGCTGCTCAGCACCTAAACCCGTTACCTCTACCATTTCTTTTACACGGGCAGCAACTAATGTAGAAGGGACTTGTATTCCAGCAATGAATGTTAAAAATTCCTTCACATACATATCGTGATACAGTGGATTATGCTCAGGCAAGTAACCAACTCGCTCGCGTACTTTAATTGGGTCTGATGTAACATCAAAACCGTCCACAGAAACAGTCCCTGAATTTTGTGGTAAAAAGCAAGTAATAATTTTCATCATAGTCGATTTGCCAGCGCCATTTGGACCTAAAAATCCAACTACCTGACCAGGCTCAACCGTAAATGAAACATCATCGAGCGCGCGTTGCGTGCCATAAAGTTTAGTAATATTTTTTACCTCAACCGACATATTTGGCAAATGTAGAATTATTGATTGAAATAATAAATTCAATATTCAAAGATTTTGAAAATTGACTAATTGAACAATGCGACAAGAATACTAATAACAAGTATTTTAAACCACTATCTTTGTTTTGATGTTTGAAGGCAGAGTATTAAAATCGACAGGTAGCTGGTTTGAGGTAGAACTACCCAATCAAAAAACAATTTCCTGCAGAATCAGAGGTCAGCTACGACTAAAAGGCATTAGCAGCACAAACCCTGTTGCTGTGGGCGACATCGTAAATGTTCAAGAACAAACTGATGGTTCAGGTGTAATATTAGATATCAAAGAAAGAACAAATTACATCATTCGTAAGTCTATTAATTTATCTAAGCAAACACATATTCTTGCTGCCAACATTGATTATGCATGGATTGTTGTTACGCCCGTTTTTCCAAAAACATCAACTGGATTTATTGATCGATTTATTGCTGCAGCAGAGTCATATCATATTCCTGTAGGAATCAT
>CAMBYJ010000176.1 GCA_945872015.1 Chitinophaga pinensis
AATCAAAGTTTATATTCTAAAATCTAAAAATTTAAAGTTATGAGTGGTAAGTCAGGCGGTTTTTTCGCATCAAAAGGGTACAAAAATTTAATGAAGTATGTTTATGGTTACGGTGCATCCATCGTTATTTTGGGGGCATTGTTTAAAATCATGCACTGGCCAGGTTGTGATACCATGTTAATAATTGGTCTTTCCACTGAGGCAATTATTTTTGGATTAAGTGCTATGGAACCATTGCATGCTGAGCCTAATTGGGCGGTTTATTATCCATACCTTTTACCAGAAGATGAAAGGCCACAGTCGGCTGAGGAGTTAGCTGCCTTTCCTAAGCCTTTAGATTTGGCTGGTGGAGCAGGAGGAGCTTCCACTGGAATTACAGAAAAATTCGATGAGCTTCTTGCTAAGGCTAAGATTGACCAATCACTTTTAGATCGTTTGGGTTCATCTATGCGTGATTTAAGTCACAATGCGGAGCAATTAAAAAGTGTTTCTTCTGCAGCTACAGCTACTGATTCTTATGTAGCTAGTTTAGAAGCTGCTTCTAATAAAGTAACAGCATTATCTTCTGATTATGAAAAAGCATCTGCTGCTCTTATTGGTATTACTGCTGCTCAAAGTGATGGAGAATCGATGGGTATTGCCATGCAAGGAGTATCTAAAAATTTGACTGCATTGAACAATGTTTACGAACTTCAACTGCAAGGTTCTTCCGCTCATTTAGAAGCAACGCAAGGTTTTCAAAAGCAGGTAGAAGAAATGATGGCGAATTTATCGGCTTCAGCTCAGGATACTAAATTATATCGCGATAATATGGCTATGTTAGCTCAAAACTTAACAGATTTGAATAATGTGTATGGCAATATGTTAAAAGCGATGAAAAGCTAATTTAACCAACAACCTAACTTAATAATTAACCTTTAAAAACATAGATTATGGCTGGTGGTAAAGAAACCCCAAGACAAAAGATGATTGGAATGATGTATTTGGTTCTAACTGCTCTTCTTGCATTAAACGTTTCAAAGCAAGTATTAGAAGCTTTTGCAGCTATTGAAGATAATACGCAACGTTCAAATGAAAATTTATATATTAAAGGACAGGAAAATTTACAAACGCTTTCTGAAGAATATATGACTCTTAAGGATCCTAAGGATATGGCTAAAAAAGCAAAAATTAAGACATATCTATCCATTATTGAAAAATTGGATAAGGAAACAGGGAAAATGATTCAGTCTATTGATAATATTAAATATGAACTTTTGGCAGAGGCGGGTGAAGATTTCGATAAGAACTCTCCAAAGCTTAAGGATAGAGATTTTATAATATGGTCAAAATTCAATGCTAAGGAGCCTGTTAAGCCAATTCGTTTTAATTTATTTAAAGTACAAAATAAAGACAATTTTGATGTTCCAATGCATGCTTTAGTCGGATCTGATATAGGAAAAATTACATCTAAGGAAGGCCTTAAATTATGGGATGATTTCAAGGCATTGAGAAAAAATATGGTTCAAATCGCGGGAACCTATTCTGAAGGTGTGGGTCAAGATGGAAAAATGAAATCATGGAAGTTAAAAGTTGGTGATATTAATAAATTTGCTGATAGTAAGGATTTACAGAGTCAGTTACGTAAAATGATCAATTCTAATGGTAATAAGGTCAATCCTGAGGATACAAGTACACTTCAATTGGTGTATGAATTAATGTCAAAAAATGAGATGGATGAATATGTTGAAGATAAACAAATAATTCACTGGTTAGGAAGAACATTTGACCACGCGCCTCTAGTTGGTGCATTAGCATCATTGTCTTCCATGCAGAATGACATTCTTCAGGCTAGAGAAAAATTGATCGATCTTTTAAAACGTAAAGTGAGCACAGGTGAATTTTCATTTAACCAAATTGAGGCCTTTGTCGCTGGTGATGCCGTTGTAACGAATGGTGGTGAACTAAAAATAAGTGTAACCATGGCCGCTTATGATTCAGATAAAAACCCAACTGTTATCATAAATGGTGGCGGTAATCAAGAAACAGGAAAAGGTGTTGTTGTTGTAAAGAAAATCGCAACTGGAAATGGTGAACAAACCATTTCTGGGACAGTTACAATTCTTAGTAAATCGTACATTCCATACACAAAAACGTGGGAGCACAAATACGTTATTGTTGCCCCTCAAGGATCGCTTTCTTTACCTGAGATGAGTGTTTTATATTCTTCTGGTTGGAACAATAAGATCGTTCCTGTTGTTGCAGGATCTGTAAATTCTTCTATCGCTGTTGAAGGCGGTAAAGCAACTAAAACCTCATGGACGATGGATGGCGCAAAGTATGATGGATATTACGTTGTTGTAACGCAGGGTGTGAAAAACGTATTCATTACCTTGACCGGTAAAGATAAAGATGGCAAGTCAAAAAGTTTCGGTAGATTTAAATATAAAGTTAAACCTTTTCCAAATGCTGTAGTTTCAGGAACAACGATCTCTAAGTCTACAGGTTTTATTGCAAATGTTAGCCTTGGTGCCGATAGCCCTTTTACTGGTTTAACATTTGTTGTTACTGGTGGAACTATCGATGATATCCCGTTTAACGGAAAGGTTGTACCGGGTTCTTTGGTTTCTAAAATACGTGTTGGTAAGAAAGTTCCTATTGAGCTTTTCTACACAAGAAACGGGGTTAAATCTGCAATCCCTGCACAAGGGATATTAAAAGTATCAAATTAAGAAATTATGAAAGTAAAAAATGTATTTCTTTATGTTTTAATTGGCTTCTCTTCTTTTGTTAATGCTCAAGGAGATCCTATGCGCGGCCCGCTTAATCAGCCTTCTAATGGCGTGATTGATGGCGTTGTTCTGAACGATGAATTGCCGGTTAGCATGGTAAAGCCATACGAGTTTGTAAGGTCTTCCGATTATGTTTTTTCGAAAAGAGTTTATTCTCGAATTGATGCTCGTGAGAAAATTAACCAATCTATTTTTCTACCCTTCGATTCTTTCGATGGTGAAGAAGGCGAAACATCTTCTTACAATCCAGCAAATGCAAAAGATGTTGATAACACATCTTGGAGCAGAGACCAAAGTAGTTGGTCTTTATGGACGGTTATTCTTCGTCATATACTTTTAGGCGACTTAACGGTCTATCAAGTAGCAAGTGATAATTATCCTGATGTAGAGGATGGTTATAACTTAAGGTATCCAGTTGTAAAAAATGCCAATTATAATGGAAATGATTACTTTTTAAATTCAGCGTACAAAAAAACAATATCCAATATTATTTCTGCTAATGGTAGAGGAGATGATTTAAAGATTGCTAGGCTAAGTGATCCTGAAGATACAATTATTGTAACCAAAACTAACCAAACTCTTAGTGCTTTTATCGATTCTGCTATACTAGCAGATCCTGATTATATATCCATACAAGCAATTGATCAAGAGAAATTAGCTTCTTGGTGGGAAGCTACCAACGAAGGAAGCATTGTTAAAAAAGATTATAAAATGATGTATGCTGCATCTAACAGTATATTTGCGTATAATGTTAAAGAAGATTGGTATTTTGATAAAGAATTATCGGTGTTTGAAAAACGAATAATCTGTATTGCACCTGTTGCAAGGTATACTTACTCTGATTTAGCTACAACTACTGAACGCGGAGATCTATTGGTTTATAATAAATTAGGGAAAGCGTATCGTTTCGATAATGGTTTTGAGGAGTATACAGAGCAGTGGGAGGAGAGAGAAATGTTTTGGTTATATTTTCCAGAGCTTCGTAATGTTATCGTTAATTATTTTGTATACAACGATAAAAACGATTCTGATAGAATGTCTTATGATGATCTTTTTTTACTTAGATATTATTCAGGTCAGATTTATAAGAGCTCAAACCGCTACGACCAGGAAGTTCAAGATTATCGTCATGGTGTAGATGCATTATACGAAGCGGAAAAATTTAAAGATAAAATGAGAAATTGGGAACATGATGTTTGGAATTTCTAAGCAATTAAAAAGTTTATATAAACCCTGGCTTTCGCCGGGGTTTTTTGTTTTATTTTTGTAGCATGAAATGGATCGGTTCCCGAATTAGTTTTGTTGATCACCCCACTAAAACCACTGTTGTTATTGAGCCAGAAAAGAACTTTTGGGTAAACATGATGATGGGAGCGTGGTTGGCTATGTGGTACGTGGTTGGTTTTACTCTGATTTGGGCGTTTTATACCTTGACTTTATCACAACAAGAGCAAATAATTGTAATAGTATCCTTAGTTTTTTGGTTATACTATGCCTCTAGGGTCACTAAGGCATTTTTATGGTTACAGTACGGTAAAGAAAAATTGAAAATTGATGAAGTAGGTATCCACATCAAAAAATCAATCGGTAATTATGGCAAATCAATAATTTATTATCACGAGAATATAAAGCAAATTAGCATCATTTTTCCTGAACCAAATTCAATTCAAAGTGTTTGGGAATCATCTCCTTGGATCAATGGTGGTGAGCGTATTTATTTTGATTATTTAACTAAACAAGTTCGTTTCGGAAAAAAAATTAATCAAAAGGATGCAACAATACTACTCAATGTATTTATTAAGCGAAGTCGACAATTTATAAAAAAGTAACTATGTACGGAAAATTAAAGCATTATTTATCGGAGGAGCTCGCTCAAATAGAAGCTAATGGCCTTATGAAAAGAGAGCGAATTATTACTACACCACAAGGACCTCAAGTGTCTGTTTCTACAGGAGAAGAGGTGGTGATTATGTGTGCGAATAACTATTTGGGTTTATCCTCACATCCTGAAGTGATTCAAGCCTCTAAAGACGCCTTAGATTCACATGG
>CAMBYJ010000177.1 GCA_945872015.1 Chitinophaga pinensis
AAGGAGAAATATTAAAAGCAGTATTCTCTAAAATAGACGCGCATTATTCTGATTTTGATTTACGATTAAAAGAAATTACTCCGTATACCAGACTTTCATATAGCGAATTATTTACCGGCGGTAATGGAGGACTTTCATTAGAGAGTGAATTGAAAAAGGAAATTCTTTCTGCTGACAAAATTGATTTACTCGTTTCCTTTATAAAATTCAAAGGCATTATTATTCTTGAAAGAGAGCTAAAAGAATTCACCGATCGTGGAGGACAACTACGTGTAATCACGACAACCTACATGGGCGCATCGGATTTTAAAGCCATTCAACTTTTATCAAAATTGAAAAACACCAAAGTAAAGATATCCTATAACAATGGGAATGAAAGATTGCATGCTAAAGCATATTTATTTAGACGTGAAACAGGATTTCACACAGGATATATTGGGTCCTCCAATTTTTCACGTTCTGCATTAACAGATGGTTTAGAGTGGAATTTAAAAATTACAACAAAGGAAATAAGTCATATAATTGATAAATTTCAAAAAACCTTCGATTCCTATTGGCAAAGTGAAGATTTTGAATTGTATGATGAATCTATTCATTCAGAAAAACTAATCAGTGCATTGAAGCAGGGAAAACATCCTAGTTCGTTGAATTCATTTGCTTCTTTTTTTGATATAAAACCATTTCCTTTTCAATCTGAAATATTAGAAAAATTAGAAGTAGAGCGAACTATTCATAATCGATTTAGAAATTTAGTTGTTGCGGCTACAGGAACAGGGAAAACAGTTGTTTCAGCATTTGATTATAAAAAGTTCAAATCTGAAAATAATTCAGCAAAACTGCTTTTTATTGCTCATCGCGAAGAAATATTAAAACAATCAAGGGATAAGTTTAGAGGAATAATTAAAGACAATAACTTTGGAGAATTATGGTTAGGTGGAGATACGCCAAACAGTTTTGAATATGTTTTTGCTTCAGTTCAAACATTAAATAATCGGTTAGACACAATTAATTTATCTCCGGATTATTACGATTACATAGTAATTGACGAGTGCCACCATTTAACTGCAAGTAGTTATCGTGGAATCTTAAATTATTTTAAACCTAAAGTTTTACTGGGATTAACAGCAACACCTGAAAGATTGGATGGTGGAGATATACAAGAAGATTTTCATAATAAAATAGCAGCTGAGATTAGATTACCAGAAGCCTTGAACAGAAAACTCTTATGCCCATTTCAATATTTTGGTGTAACAGATAGTATTGACTTAACAAATGTAGGTTGGGAGCGAGGTAGATATGTTGCTAGTGAATTATCTTCTATTTACACGTCAAATGACCTTAGGGTTCGTGATATTATCAATGCACTAAATAAGTATACCAAGGACATTAATGATGTAAGAGCATTATGTTTTTGTGTAACGATGGAACATGCAAAGTATATGGCTGAGAAGTTCACACTTGCTGGTCTTAAAGCTGATTACTTAACAAGTACTAATAATCAGAATAGAGATAACGTAAGAAATCAGTTGCTCAATAAAAGCATTAACTATTTGTTTGTAGTTGACATTTTTAATGAAGGAGTAGATATACCAGAAATAGATACTGTTTTGTTTTTAAGGCCTACCGAAAGTCTAACAATATTTCTTCAGCAACTTGGTAGAGGATTACGTTTAGCAGAAAATAAAGATTGTTTAACGGTGCTTGATTTTGTTGGTAATACTAGACCTGAATATAATTTTGAAAACAAATTCAGAGCGTTAATAGGGAAAACAGCTACAACTGTTGCTAAAGAACTAGAAGATAATTTTCCGCATTTACCATTAGGTTGTTCTATTGTATTGGAGAAAAAAGCTAAACAAACTATATTAGAAAATATTACTGCTGCAACAACAATAAACAGAAATAGATTAATACAAAAAATCCAAGGATTTAAACATCAATCCACACTTGAATTTAATTTAAAAAACTTTACAGAATTCAATAATATTCCATTGCAATTAATTTACAAACGTGCAGGATGGATGCGACTATGTAAAGAAGCCGGAATAATACAAGATTTTTCAAGTGTAAATGAAGACGAAATAGTTAGAGCTATTAATAAAAAATGGCTCGCGAGTAGTTCTAATAGTTATTTTCAATTCATATTAAAGTTAGCAAAAATCAATTTCAAAATCACAATAAGTCAATACACAGAATCTGAGCAATTAATGTTGTTAATGCTACATTATGATATCTGGCAGAATGCCGGAGGTTTTAAATCATTAGAAGAAAGCATTCAGCAAATAGGAAATAATCCAGTTATGGTTGCGGAAATAATTGAAGTATTGGAAATTTTAATGGATGAAATATCATTTAAAGAAATAGAAATTGATCTACCCTACACACAACCTTTAAAAATACATGCTAGGTACACACGCGATCAAATATTAGTAGCATTTGGATTAACTACATTTCAACAAAAATCTTCTAATCGTGAAGGAACAGCGTTTATTTCAAAACATAACACCGAGATACTTTTTATTAATCTTATAAAATCAGAAGAGAATTTTTCGCCAACAACAATGTATGATGACTATGCAATAAATGAGACATTATTTCATTGGCAGAGTCAAAATTCGGCAGGACCTAATACACCTAAGGGAATTTCATATATCAATCATGAGAATGACAAAAAGAAAATACTTCTTTTTGTTAGGGAAAAGAGTAACGATGAATTTGGCAATGCAATGGGTTACGTATTTGTTGGAGAGGGACTATTAAAGAGTCATGAAGGCGAAAAACCAATGAGCATTAAATGGGAGCTCAGTGAACCTCTTCCTCATTATCTATGGCACGATGCTGCAAAATTAAGAATAGGATAAGTTTTCACCCCCTCACCAACTTCTCAAACTTTTCCTTTAGGGCTTTTTTTAGTTCGGGGCTACCCATCACCGTTACTTCGTCGGAGAAGCCTAAGACAAAACGGATAATGGGAGTGAGGTTATATACTTTCGTTTTAAAGCAGTAGCTGTTAGTCTTGCCCGATTTTACTTTCTTAATGTATTTTTCTGTTGAAGGATATTGCTCTTTCAGTAATACATAGGAACGCACGCTTAACAATATTTCTACCTCGTACTGTTTCTTGTTATAAGGAAATCCAAAGACATCTGGCTGGTGCGCCTCATGGAGTTTTTCAAACTGGAAGTTCTTCGTTCCAAGAGTTACACCACTAATGCGCTCAATGTTGAAATATTTATTCGTCTTCGTTTTTACTTCGTATGCAATTAAATTCTGGTAGTTATCGGTAAACGCAACGGGCTCTACCGCACGATCGCTAATTGAATTAGAATTTGTGCTGTGGTATTTCTTTAAGGTGACCTGCTTCTTTTCTTTAATGGCTGTTTCTAAGGTGTCCACAATTTTATTTAGATGGACTTTCAAGAGTAAATTAGTATCGCTGTTTAAGGAGGAACGGACGTAAAGCTTTTTTAAAATACCATCTTTTAATTTTGTCTTCTTACCCGCAGTGAGTAATAATTTTTTCAACAGAAAAACTTCTTCATCCGTAAAATTATTCTCGTAACTGTCTTCTCCACCGCCCGCAATTTTATAATGTCCGAACGCATCTTTTTCTATGCTAAAACCAAGCTCCGATAACAAAGCAAAATAACGATACACCGTTCGTTCGGTACTGCTTAATACATCAGACAAAAAACGAATCGATTTAGCGGGGTTCGTTTTTAAGAGCGTAATCAAACGTAAAACACGAAGAATCTTATGCTGGTTGTACATCGTTAAAAATCGGATTAGTTCTTTTGAAACTTCGATTGATACGTAATTCCATCATGAAAAATGCTCATCACATATAATCCTTTTGCTAACGCAGAAACATCTTTGTTTAATATGCGCTTCTCCTGTGATGGAATAAAGTAGTTTTCATCAGCAACTAATTTCCCTGATATATCTTCAATACGTATTTGAATGTTTCCATTGATTGCATCGGGCAATTTTATAGAAATAAGATCTTGCGCAGGATTAGGATAAATAGCTAATGAATTGTATTCGCTAATGCTTCCAATGCCGGCAGTCGTTCCTGTAACAAAAGTATATTTCGCACTCCAAGGACCCAACACAGTTCCATCTAAACTTCGCATGCGCCAGTAGTAACGTGTATTCGCATTCAAACTGAACTGTTGAGAGGTTGTCGTTAATCCAGTAACGTTATGAATCAAATATGTTCCACTGAAAGAGGTCGCAGTTGCAACTTGTAAGGTATACGAAGCTGCGCCATTAGCAGCATTCCATAAGAAAGTAGGATTAGTTACAATGTTTGTAGACGAATCAGCAGGGAATAATAACTCCGGTGCTCCCGCAATCGTTGTAAAATCATATACCGGAGAATTCAAACTTTCATGTCCGCCGTTGTTAGAGCGTACACGCCAGTAGTATTTAGTATAACCTAAGAAAGTTGGTGACTGAATATAAGTCAATGCAGTTGTCTTCGAAAAATAAATAGAAGAGAATAATGAATCAGTACTAAATTCAACTGTATAAAGAATTGCTTCCGGCACAGCTGTCCATTGATAAGGCGTAGTCGCTAACACTCCCGTTGCATGATTCGCAGGTAAGGTTTGCGTGGGTGCGTTAGGGATCGTATCGTTCACACCAAGGTAAGTAACAAACATTTCAATTTTTTGTAAAGGAACATCGTTCGCATTACGAGGAGAAGCAACAATCGTATCCACTACTTCCATTCCTTCTGTCACTCTACCAAACACCGTGTATTGTCCATCAAGAAAAGTAGAATTCGCAACACA
>CAMBYJ010000178.1 GCA_945872015.1 Chitinophaga pinensis
AAATGGTTTTTTAACGAATTATTGTTTAAATCCGCTATTCTGCGCCAACAAATACAAAACAGCCATCCTAACCGCTACCCCATTTTCTACCTGATCGAGGATAATACTTTGCTTGCTATCTGCAACATCACTGGTAATTTCCACTCCGCGGTTAATCGGACCAGGATGCATCACCACAATCTCTTTGGTTAGTCCATCCAGAATACTTCGATTAAGTCCGTAGAGCATGCTATACTCGCGCAAAGAAGGAAAATACTTTATATCCTGACGTTCGAGCTGGATACGAAGCATATTGGCCACATCACACCAGTTCAAAGCTTTTATTAAATCATGTTCAACCTTTACTCCTAAATCACTCATGTATTTTGGAATAAGCGTTTTTGGTCCACAAACCATCACCTCTGCTCCTAGCTTTTGTAAGCAAAAAATGTTTGATAAGGCGACACGAGAGTGTAATATATCTCCAACTATAACAACTTTCTTTCCCTCTACAGTTCCTAGTTTTTCACGAATCGAGAATGCATCCAGCAAAGCTTGCGTTGGATGTTCATGCGTACCATCACCGGCATTGATAACACTCGCATTAATATGATTGGCAAGGAATACGGCAGCCCCTGGTTTCGGATGACGCATTACTACCATATCTACTTTCATTGCTAGTATGTTATTAACTGTATCAATTAGCGTTTCGCCTTTTGATACTGAAGATCCTGAAGCAGAAAAATTAACTACGTCAGCTGATAATCGTTTCTCAGCTAACTCAAAACTTAATTTAGTACGGGTAGAGTTTTCGAAGAAAATATTCGCAACTGTTGTGTCACGCAAAGAAGGAACTTTTTTAATCGGGCGATTAATTACCTCCTTAAAATTATCTGCGGTTTGAAAAATGAGTTCAATATCTTCTTTCGTAAGATCTTTAATGCCTAGAAGATGTTTAACACTCAACTGCTGACTCATAATTTTGTTTCTGATGAAGTGATCCATACTCCGTCGTCACCATCATCCGACTGAAGTTGAACTAATACTTTTTCACTTGCGATGGTATCTATAGATTGTCCGATATAATCTGCGGCAATCGGTAATTCACGACTAAACTTTCTGTCGATTAAAGAGAGTAATTCAACTTTGGTTGGACGACCAAAATCTAATAATGCATCGAGTGCAGCTCTGATAGTTCTTCCAGTATATAATACGTCATCAACCAACACAACCACCTTCCCTTCTATTTCAACATCCATTTTATTGGCACTTGGCACTATTAATTCTCTACGTCTGAAATCATCTCTGTAAAAGCTGATATCAAGCTCACCATACTGAATATTTATGGTAGGATTAATCTCCTGC
This sequence comes from Chitinophaga pinensis, assembly GCA_945872015.1. Taxonomy (GTDB): domain Bacteria; phylum Bacteroidota; class Bacteroidia; order AKYH767-A; family OLB10; genus CAINEC01. Next base: position 1,345 of record CAMBYJ010000178.1, read on the forward strand.
AATCGTTTGAAAATACGACGGGATACAAGTACACCACGCGATTGAATTCCGATGATGACCGTACCTTTAAAATCGTTATGGTTTTCGATTAATTGATAACATAGACGATCGATGGTAATGCGTAGCAATTCCTTATCAAAAATTCGCTTTGTTTGTCCGTGTTGCATCAGGTGCAAATTTAATGTATTTATTCAAAAAAAATCCCCCTTAACGAATTAAGAGGGACTTTTTACTATTTATGAAAACTAATATTATGCATTGTTATTATTTTCATCCATGCTGCTCTTCAAGTTTGCAAGCGCTGAGATATCTCCTAAAGTTGATTTCTCCTGTGATTCTTTAATTTTCTTCACAGCTTTAGCAGTTGTATTCTCATCTTTTTCCTTTTCTGCAGATTGAGCTTTCTTTTCTTCAGCTGCTTTTTCATCAAAGATACGAGTATGAGAAACTACGATACGACGATTGTCCTTGCTGAATTCGATTACTTTGAAATCTAAAGTTTCGTTTTCTTTAGCAACTGTGCCATCTTGTTTAGACAACTGACGGTAAGGAGCGAATGCTTCAACACCGTATGTTGAGAACATTACTGCAGCACCTTTATCAGTTACTTTGCCAATAGCACCTTCGTGAACGCTTCCTACTGTGAATATAGTTTCGTAAGTATCCCAAGGATTATCTTCTAATTGCTTATGACCAAGACTTAAACGACGGTTATCAACGTCTACTTCTAAAACAACAACATCTAGTTCTTCACCAATTTTAGTGAATTCAGCAGGATGCTTGATTTTCTTGTTCCAGCTTAAGTCGCTGATGTGGATTAATCCATCAACACCTTCTTCTAACTCAACGAATACACCGAAGTTAGTGAAGTTACGAACCTTCGCTTTATGCTTAGATCCAACAGGATACTTCGATAAGATAGCTCCCCAAGGATCATCAGAAAGTTGTTTTAAACCTAATGACATTTTATGCTCATCACGATCTACTGAAAGGATTACTGTTTCTACTTCATCACCTACTTTTAAGAAGTCTTGTGGACTACGTAAATGCTGTGACCAAGACATTTCAGAAACGTGAATCAATCCTTCAACACCCGGGATAATTTCGATGAATGCACCGTAGTCAGTTAACACTACTACTTTTCCTTTGATACGGTCGCCTTCTTTCAGATTTGCATCTAAAGCTTCCCAAGGTTGAGCAGTTAATTGTTTTAGACCTAACGCGATACGCTTCTTCTCATCATCAAAATCAAGAATTACTACATTGATTTTATCATCCAACTTCAATACTTCTTCTGGGTGATTGATGCGGCCCCAGCTGATATCAGTAATATGAAGTAAGCCATCAACACCACCAAGATCCATGAACACACCATAAGAAGTGATGTTTTTCACAGTTCCTTCAAGTACTTGACCTTTTTCAAGTTTACTCATAATTTCAAGCTTCTGCTTCTCCATTTCGTTCTCGATAAGAACCTTGTGAGAAACAACCACATTTTTGAACTCCTGATTGATTTTCACAATCTTGAATTCCATTGTTTTTCCTACGTAAACATCGTAGTCACGGATAGGCTTAACATCGATTTGAGATCCTGGTAAGAAAGCTTCAATACCAAAAACATCTACGATTAAACCACCCTTCGTACGGCATTTAACGTAACCGGTAATGATTTCATCTTTCTCCAAAGATTCGTTAACACGCTCCCAAGATTTGGTAGCACGCGCACGCTTGTGAGAAAGGATCAATTGACCGTTTTTGTCTTCTGTAGTTTCCACGTACACTTCCACCTTATCACCTGCTTTTAAGTCAGGCATGTGACGGAATTCAGTAAGCGGAATCAAACCATCCGACTTGTAGCCGATGTCAACAACGGCTTCTTTGCTGGTTAAGCTAATGATGGTACCCATCATGATTTCGTGCTCCAGCACTTGATTCAACTTATGATCATACAACGCTTCCATTTTTTCACGGTCAGCTGACTTGTACGTTTCATAAGCTTTGCCTGCGTTATCCCAATCGAATTCGCTGGAATCAGGCGTTGCAAAATTGATATGTGTAGAATTTGCCATCTAATTAATTGCCTCTTTTGGTTTTAAGTGCTTCAAAAAAGGAGTGCAAATGTAATAAACATCCTTTGAATATCAAAAGATTTTATGTTTATAAAACAGAAATTTTTGATTTGAAAAAATGACTGATTAATGGCTTTCAAAAACAGCTAATTGTTCGATTTTTTCCTTCACCTGCTCCATCAACCACATCGGTGTTGAAGTAGCTCCTGCAATACCCACCATTTGTTTACCACTAAACCATTCCGCTTCAATTTCATCAGCCGATGATACAAAGTAACTATCCGGATTAACGTTTTTACAAACTGCATGCAGTGCTTTTCCGTTTGAACTCTTCCTTCCGCTAACAAACACAACTACTTCATAAGCAGCAGCAAAGCGCTTTAGTTGAGGTTCGCGATTAGATACTTGTCTACATAACGTATCGTTCGTAATAAAGTCGCCATCTTCTAAAGATCCTTTATGCTTTACAATTCGCTCTTGAATATCACGCACCATCTTTTCGAACCCAATTGTGCTTTTGGTTGTCTGCGAAAAAAAGTGAACCGGCTTATCGTAATCGATATTATCTAAATCTTTTTCTTCAAAAACCACAATTGCTCTTCCATCAGTTTGTCCGACTAATCCATTCACCTCTGCATGTCCTGGCTGACCATAAATCACAATTTGAGCATCATCCTGAATGCCTTCAAAACTTGTTTTAACGCGATTTTGAAGTTTCAAAACCACAGGACAAGAGGCATCAATAAGTTCAATATTATTTTTAAGCGCTAATTCATATGTTGATGGAGGCTCACCATGTGCACGAATCAACACTTTACAATCGTGCAATTCTGCTAGGTCATCATGATTAATAATCTGAAGTCCTTTTGCCATCAAACGCTCTACTTCCATGTTATTATGAACGATATCGCCAAGGCAATATAATTTACCCGTTGTGTCTAATTCGTCTTCGGCCATCTGAATGGCATAAACTACTCCGAAGCAAAAACCAGAATTTGGATCAATTGTAACGTTCATCATATTATTTTGTCTGATAACAACACTTGTTAATTTATATTGTTTAGCAACCTACTTTTAACTTTTCGATTTCCTTCACTACAAATTCTACCTGCTCCTCTTGATTTAAATGCGAATTATCAAGCACAACAGCATCTTCAGCTTTCCTTAGTGGACTTTCCTCCCGATTAGAGTCTTCGTAGTCACGTCCTACTACATTACTTATCACCTCTTCTACCGTAATTTCAACCCCTTTGGCAACAAGTTCCTTAAATCTGCGATCAGCACGAATCATCGGATCTGCTTTCATAAATATTTTCAAATCTGCATGCGGAAATACAGTTGTACCGATATCCCTTCCATCCATCACAAGACCACCCGTCTC
>CAMBYJ010000179.1 GCA_945872015.1 Chitinophaga pinensis
TTTACTGAAAAAGGACAACTACTTGTAACGCAAAAGGGACGAATAGCAGGATCAAATAATGTTTATAAAGGAGAATCAGATCCAATTGCACCCAATGTTCGTGTAGCTGTTTTAATTGATAAATCATCGGCATCAGCGAGTGAAATTACTGCAGGTAATTTTCAGGATGTTGATCGAGGTGTTGTATTTGGTCAGCGTAGTTATGGTAAAGGACTCGTACAGCAAACGAGAACTCTGACTTATAATTGTCAGATGAAGTTGACAGTAGCAAAATATTTCACAGCAAGTGGTCGTTGTGTACAAACAAAAATTTATACTTATAATTCATCTGAAACATCGGCCTACGAAGAAGTAGCAGATTCATTAATCAAACCGTTTAAAACAAAAAACGGAAGAACTGTTTTCGACGGCAGTGCAATTTATCCAGATGTTTTTGTGAAGCTAAAAGATACGAGTAATATTGCGAGAAGTCTTTATAACAAAATGATCATCTTTGATTATGCATCATACTACCGCACCAAGCATTCGTCTATTGATTCGCTTGGCGATTTTAAATTATCAGATGCAGATTATAATGACTTTATCAATTATGTGCTTGCAAAAAATATAGATTATAGTACGCAAACAGAATTAGCGTTTAATGATTTATTAGAGACAAGTAAGCTTGATAAATATTACGCAAGTGCAAATAAAGAAATTGATCTTTTAGGTAGTAAATTAAAGCATGATCATAAAGCAGATTTACTTGCTGCTAAAGAAGAAATCAAAGCATTGATTAAAAAAGAAATTGTTGGTCGCTATTATTTTCAAACTGGTAAAAATCGTTTCATGATGAAAAACGATCCTGTTCTATTGCAAGCACTCAATACGATTTCAAATGCTACTCTTTACAATAGCATTCTAAAAGGTGAAGGTGATTATAAAGTGATCGGAAAGAAAAAATAATTGCTTAACGCAATTCGAAATTTTGTCCTAAGTAAACTCTTCTTACCGTTTCGTCTTCTGCTAATTCGCGCGCTGTTCCTTCTTTCAGAATTTTCCCTTCAAATAATAAATACGACCTATCGGTAATTGTTAACGTTTCATGTACGTTATGATCGGTAATTAAAATGCCGATATTTTTCTCTTTCAATTTGTAAACTATTCCTTGTATATCTTCAACCGCAATCGGATCTACACCTGCAAAGGGCTCATCCAATAAAATAAATTTTGGATCCACAGCTAAAGCTCTTGCAATTTCTGTTCTTCTTCTTTCTCCACCTGATAATACTTCTCCACGACTTTTTCTGATTTTTTGTAAGCTGAATTCGTTCAGTAGTACTTCTAGTTTTTCTTCTTGTTCCTCTTGACTTTTGTTAGTCATTTCTAAAACAGCTTTGATATTATCTTCAACACTTAGCTTTCTAAATACAGATGCTTCTTGAGCTAAATAACCAATTCCCATTTGTGCTCGCTTGTACATTGGCTCATTAGTTATCTCTGTATTTTCCAGAAATATTTTCCCTTCGTTCGGTTTAATTAATCCAACTGTCATATAAAAAGTAGTTGTTTTACCTGCACCATTAGGGCCTAATAATCCAACTATTTCTCCTTGCTTTACCTGAATAGAAACATTGTTTACAACGGTTCTACCTTTATAACGTTTAATTAAATTATCTGTGCGAAGTGTAAGCATAAGGGCGAAGTTAAAAAGTTAATTGTAAACTTGCTCGAATTCCGTATTTCGAAATATTCTGATTTTCTAAATAAGCTAGGCGCCATAAGAAATCAACTCGTAAAATTTTAAAAATATTCTCAACTCCAGCACCTACTTCTACATAGGGCTTCGAACGTAGCGTTGTAAATGCATTCTTGTTTTCAAGTATATCTAAATTTCTTTTGTTTATTCCTCCCCAAACTGCTTTAACTTGTGCAATCTCTCTCCACTGTAATTTACGCATCAATGGAATTTTATTAAAAAAGAATCCGTCAAAATGTTGCACCGCAGTTCCAGTCAGATAGTAATCACTAACGAACTCAAAATAATTCATCAGGTTAAAGGCTGCGTAATCGTAAAAGTATGTTTCATTGCCTGGGTGCATTTCTAAAAGTGGATAAGGAACTTTGCCCCAAACACGTCCCGCTGATATCGCCCAATAAGCATAACCAAACGGAGCTAATCTTAATATATCATCAACTTTTGCATTAATTTTCTGATAATTGAAGTAACCATTTTCTAAACCTTTTATTCCCTGTGTATAATTTACCTGTAATATAGGGTAGTCTGAACCTAAGCTAACTCTATCAATTTTACCTGCTACAAATTTTTCGCGATAGGCAAAACGGAAGTAAAGATTTAACTCAGTTGATTCATAATCGTTACGAATATCCGTCGTATCGTCGTTGTAATAATAATTGATATTTAAATCGCCCAGAGGAGTAAACTTCGAATGCTCGTAAGTAATTCTGTTTGACAAGCCAGGAAACCATTCTATTTCATACCAAGCGTTATGATATTCAATATTGTTTAAACGGTTAGCCGGATTTCTTCTAAATAGTGATGATAAAACGTTATCATCCTGGAATGCATTATCACTTTGTCCTAGTTGCTCTACATCGTTTTTATAATTCAAGCCAATAAATTGTCTAGGCTTATCGCTGAGCTTATACTTTATACCGGCACCATATTTTAAACGCTCATCATTCAATCCATAAGCTACATACCCATCTAACTGAATTTTTGTAATAAAATCATCACTTGTACGTGCTCCAATTCTAAAACGATTACCTTCAATTTTGTTGAAACTATAAAACGTATAATAAGGACCTAATTCAATTTTGCCAATGTCTTTGTAGCCTGTAAAAAACATCGTTATTAAATTAACATAGGTTTGAAATGCAGGTAATGATTCAATAGTATCTACCATGTGATAAATCTGCAACTCACGATTAGATAAACTATCATGCCTGCTATTGTCCCAAAACTCTGACGATTTATCTGCAGCATCTTCTTTTACAATAATATTTTCACCGCCTTTGAATATGGAATCTATTGGTTGTTCATTAATATGAAAATCTCTGTATGATGTTGTTTTTCGTCCAATAAATCCAGTGCCTTCATCTTTTGCTGCAAAGTCAACTACTAATTTATCTTTCGATAACATCCATTGCTGATTATTGAAGTACGTATATTCCTGAACGATAGCCATGTCTTCTACCCAATTGATATTGGCTTTTGCAGAAATGCGCATATCGATTTTTTTAATGGCCCATGTGGTATCATTTACCCAAAGCTCTCCAAGAAATGTTAGATCTTCTGGTCGGCGTGGTCTGAATTTAATTTTGTAACACCATTTGTTATTGATAAATGTACTGTCCAGTAAATAATATTTATAGTAGAGTGTTCCAATGTTTGAAGTAGGACTAACAAAACTTTTTCCGAAAAGATCAATGAAGTTTCCATAGATTTCTACCTTCTGATACATATCGCCTAAAAATTGTGTTACAGTTGCATTTTCTAATCCTGATATTTTACTTGCCTTAATAATTTCTCGTTTGTCTTTCGGATTGCTTTTAAAATAAATATCCGACAATGATTCAGAAATAAAGAAAGGTAAAAAGGGTTTGCTATTGGTCTCACTGCTATCAATGTTATCCCAGATAAAATTAAATGGTTTAAGCAGTTTATTGTTTTTTAGTTTGTCGTTTATATTGGTAATATCGAATTCTAATTTGTTGTAAACCTCAAATTGGTAAGACGATAATTTCGAAGGGTCATTCTCGGGTTTATGTTCGATGATGTTACGAATTATCTGCAAAGCAGGATTTTCACCTGGTCTGATTACAACTTCTTGAAATTCGAATTGATTTGTTGATAGTGCAATGTTTATTATTTGTGTTTCACCTTTTTTTACACGCATTACAACAGGCTTATAACCTACAAGCGTACACAAAATAGAATCAGTTGGTGTTGCACTGTTTAATCTGAAGTTTCCATCAAAGTCTGTATTAGTACCAATATTACTACCCTTGAAAATAACAGTTGCAAATGGTACTGCTTCATTAGTTAATGCATCAGTAACTTTGCCTGTAATGGTTGTCGATTGCGCATTAATTGCAAATGGTATTAACGCCATTCCAACAAAAAGAAATAAAAATGTACTTTTAAAAATTGAATTAAATTTCATTCGATAAACTTTCCCAGTATTCTAATGCTCTTCTTGTATGTGGTATTACAATAGTTCCACCAACTAAATTGGCCACTGTAAATATTTCAAATAATTCTTCCGTAGTTAATCCTTCTTCTTTGCATTTTCCAAGATGATATTTAATACAATCATCGCAACGCAATACCATTGATGAAACTAAACCAAGCATTTCTTTTGTCTTCACTGATAATGCTCCATCTTGATAAGTTGAAGAATCCAAAGCGTATAAGCGCTTCATATTAGTATCACCTTGTGCTAAAATTTTTTCATTCATTTTAGCTCTATAATCATTAAAGTCTTTTTCTAAACTCATGCTATCGATTCTTTATTTTTATTTCTTTCTACAGCTGCTGAAACGAAAATACTTATCTCGTACAGAAGGAATAATGGTATGGCTACCAGCATCTGACTAGTTACATCAGGCGATGGAGTAATAACAGCAGCTACAATTAAGTTCACTACCATTGCGTGCTTGCGGTATTTGCGCATAAAGGCTGGAGACATAAATCCAATCTTGCTTAGAAAATAAACTATCATCGGAAGCTCAAATACAAATCCGCATGATAAAGTCATAACAGTAACAATGTTAATGTATGAAGCCATGCT
>CAMBYJ010000180.1 GCA_945872015.1 Chitinophaga pinensis
GCAAGGATTCAACGCAGTTTATATGATGCTTGATTCTGGAGCTCGTGGATCGAAAGAGCAGATTCGTCAGTTGGGTGGTATGAGGGGATTGATGGCGAAACCATCTAAGTCTGGTTCAACAGGCGGTGAGATCATCGAGAATCCAATCCTTTCTAATTTTAAAGAAGGTCTTTCAATCCTTGAGTACTTTATCTCTACCCATGGTGCTCGTAAAGGTCTTGCCGATACAGCCTTGAAAACAGCCGATGCGGGTTACTTAACTCGTCGTTTGGTGGACGTTGCTCAGGATGTAATCATCAATGAAACTGATTGCGGTACATTACGTGGACTTGCAATGACAGCATTGAAGAATGGTGAAGAGATTGTAGAAAGTTTATATGATCGTATTTTAGGTCGTGTATCAGTACACGATATTATTCATCCGCAAACTGCAGAGTTATTGGTGACTTCAGGAGAAGAAATCAATGAAGATGTAGCAGCATTAATCGAGTCATCACCAATTGAAACTGTTGAAATTCGTTCGGTATTAACGTGCGAGTCTAAACAAGGTGTATGCTCTAAGTGCTACGGAAGAAATCTTGCCTCAGGACGTATGGTTCAGAAAGGAGAAGCTGTTGGCGTTATCGCTGCACAGTCAATCGGTGAGCCAGGTACTCAGTTAACACTTCGTACGTTCCACGTCGGTGGGGTTGCAACGAAAGGTGCTACTGATAACCGTATCGAAGCGAAATTCAAAGGTATTGTTGAATTCGAAGAAGTAAGAAGTATTAAGCACGGAAAGCAAGACAGTAAAGTTAGTGACGATGATTTCGAAGTAGTGATTGGTCGTTCAGGTGAATTAAGAATTGTTGACGAAAACACGAAAGTGGTATTAGCATCATTCAATTTACCTTACGGTTCTCATTTATTTGTGAAAGAGGGTCAAGTAGTTGATAAAGGTGCATTGATTTGTGAGTGGGATCCATTTAACGCAGTTATCATCTCTGAATTTGGAGGAAAGGTTGCATTCGAACATATCGAAGAAGGCATTACTTTCAAAGTTGAGTCGGATGAGCAAACAGGATTCCAAGAGAAAATTATCATCGATAGCCGTGACAGAACTAAGATTCCAGTAATCAAAGTTATGAGTGGTAAAGAAGCCTTGAAAGGATACAACATCCCGGTAGGTGCACATATCACAGTAGAAGAAGGCGCACGTATCGAGCCAGGTGAGATCTTAGTTAAGATTCCTCGTCAGTTAGGACGTACAGGTGATATCACCGGTGGTCTTCCTCGTGTAACTGAGTTATTCGAAGCTCGTAATCCATCGAACCCTGCTGTTGTAGCGGAGATTGATGGTATCGTAAGCTACGGCGGAATTAAGCGTGGTAATCGTGAAATCATTGTTACTTCTCGTGACGGTGAAGCGAAAAAATATCTTGTTCCTTTAAGTAAGCATATCCTAGTTCAGGATGGTGACTTCACTCGTGCTGGTACTCCGTTATCAGATGGTGCTATCACTCCTAATGATATCTTGTCTATCAAAGGACCTACAGCTGTACAAGAGTATCTTGTAAATGAAGTTCAGGAAGTTTACCGTCTTCAAGGGGTAAAAATTAATGATAAGCATTTCGAGGTAATCGTTCGTCAGATGATGCGTAAAGTAATTATTGATGATGCTGGTGATACTCGTTTCTTAGAAAAAGAATCTGTAAACAAGATTGATTTCTTCGAAGAGAATGATCAAATCATTGATAAGAAAGTGGTAACTGATCCAGGTGATTCTCCAAATTTAAAAGCTGGTCAGATTTTAACACTTCGTCGTTTACGTGATGAGAACTCTCAATTAAAGCGTAAGGATATGCGTTTAGTTGAAGCACGTGATGCAATTCCTGCAACTTCATCAACATTGTTGCAAGGTATCACACAAGCTTCATTGCATACGAAGAGCTGGATCTCTGCTGCATCGTTCCAGGAAACTACTAAAGTATTGAACGAAGCTGCTATTCGTGGTAGCATCGATTACTTGAAAGGGTTGAAGGAAAATGTAATCGTTGGTCACTTAATTCCTGCAGGTACAGGTTTACGCGACTACGATAAGATGATCGTTGGTTCTCAAGAAGAGTACGATTTATTAATGGCTTCAAAGCAAGAAACGTTAGAAGCTTAATTGCTGATTCATAGAGTACGAAAGTCCTGGCCACGGCTGGGACTTTCTTTTTATAGCCCAATTTAGTTTTGTATATTCGTAAAGAAAATTTTTAGAAAATGGAAAACTCAAACGAAAACCAATTAAATATCGAATTGTCTGAAGAGATTGCAGAAGGTATTTATTCGAATCTGGCAATTATAACACACTCTAATGCTGAGTTTGTTGTTGACTTTGTAAAGGTGATGCCAGGCGTGCCAAAAGCGCGTGTAAAGTCACGTATTGTATTAACTCCTCAGCATGCAAAGCGTTTGTTGAATGCCTTAGCAGATAATATTCATAAGTACGAAGCTGTTCATGGACCTATTAAACATAGCGAAGGAATGGAACTTCCAATGAACTTCGGTGGACCAACAGCTCAGGCTTAATTAACCGTAAATGTTTTTAAGACGCAGTGTAATGCTGCGTCTTTTATATTTCAATACTATGTCATTCATCAATAACAAACTTCTGAATTTTTTTAAGTTCGTTGTGCTTGTTGGTTCCTTGGTGGTGATTTATTTACAGTTTAAAAGTCGCGTTGTTTCTTTTAGCGATTTTAATTTGTTACTCGAAAAATTATCTTCAGTAAAAGCAATATTCTTTTTAGTAATCACTTTTTTTCTGATGCTTTTAAATTGGTCGCTGGAAAGTTTTAAATGGAAATACTTGTTGAATGGAGTGGAGGATATTAGTTTTTATCAAGCAGTAAAAGGTGTTTTATCTGGACTTGCCATTGGATTTATTACTCCAAATAGAGTAGGAGAGTTCGCAGGAAAAATTGCATATCTAAAGAGTGAAAATAGAGCAAATGGTGCTGTGATGTCGTTTGTTGGAAGCTCTTCGCAGCTATTAGTTACAATTCAAGCAGGACTCATTGCAATCGCTGTTTCGAAGTTTAATAGTACAATTGATATTTTCGTTACTCCGATAGCGTTAGTGACGTTTGTGATTGTAAGTTTAGTATGGTTTAAATTGAATTTGTTTTTAAAATGGATTAGTCGATTTAAATGGTTGCAAAAATGGAACAAGCATACCGATCAGCTTGCTGAAGTAAGTGAGAAAAAAATGACAGCAGTTTACCTTGTTTCTTTAATTCGATATATGGTATTTCCTCTTCAGTATTTTGTATTGTTTATAATGCTTGATACATCAATTGACTTTTCAGAGTGTTTAAGTATGACCGCAACTTCCTATTTCTTTCTAGCCATTGTCCCTACCTATGCAATTGCTGAAATTGGAGCGCGTGGTAGTATGAATCTTTTAGCATTCTCTGAACTTAATGCACCATTTGCTGTGTTATCTGTTACCTTGATGATATGGATAATTAACTTGATTATACCTGCGTTGTTCGGTGCCTATCTGATTGCGAAATTTAAATTTCAGAAAAATGATTGAGGGAATAATCTGGTCTTGTTTGCTGTTGACGATGCTTTATTCTTTCTGGATAAGAGGGCTAAGCAAAGTATGGGATGAAAAAGTATTATCGTTTTTTGTTGATGCTGAAAAACAAAATCTGCCTTCTGTTTCATTGGTAATTCCTTTTCGAAATGAAGAAAATAACCTTTCTGCTTTATTAAATGATATTTATCAATTCGATTATCCCGTTGAATTGGTGGAATGCATCTTTGTGAATGATTACAGCGATGATAATAGTGTTTCAGTCATAGAAAATGCAAAACTGAAATTTCCTTTTAAGATTATTCAATCATCTTCCAACGGAAAAAAAGCAGCAATTACCAATGGTGTTGAATCAGCTAAGAACACTTGGATAGTCACGACTGATGCAGATACACGTTGGGATGCGCACGCATTGCGTATGTTAATGTCGCACCCGAAATTAAATGAGGCAGATATGATTTGTGGAGTTGTGGAGTTGAAAGGAAGTGAAGATAATTTATTGAATGTATTGCAAATTCAGGAGTATGCTATTTTGCAAGCTGCTGGAGTTTCCTCTTTGTTTCGACATGAGCCCTTGCTGAACAGTGGAGCTAATTTAGCTTTTCGAAAGTATGCATTTACAGATGTAGAAGGCTATAAAAATCATCAGCATATTGCAAGTGGCGACGATGTTTTTTTGATGCTAACCTTTGCGAATAAATGGAATGATTCCGTAGTGTCAAATCCTAAATCAAAAGTTACGTCTGCAACTGTTAGTTCATGGTCGGCATATTTTCAACAAAGGAGTCGCTGGGGAATGAAAGCCAGGCATTACAAAGACAAGCACTTGATACAATTAGGTTTCTTGTTTTTACTTTCCAATTTAGCGATGGTTGCTACGATAGCAGCAGCGTTTGTGAGCGTTTATTATCTGTTGATTTTTCTAATTGCAGTTTTATTTCGATTCAGTGCAGAACATTCTCTTATCAAACGGTATTACGCTTATTACAATTCTACGTTGAGTTCTATGCAGGTATTGATGCTTTCAGTTTTTTATCCGATTGTATTTTTGATGACGTTGTTTACAGGATGGATTGCTCCAGGATCTTGGAAGGGGCGCAAGTTGTGAATAAGTAAGTAATAATTGTCGTTTCAATCACACCCTAATCATCTTGTTTTTTCGTTTATTTTGCATATATAAATA
>CAMBYJ010000181.1 GCA_945872015.1 Chitinophaga pinensis
GATTTAAATGAATTCTCATCTACATCAATATCCTTTACCATTTTACCCATTCCTGGAATCATGCCCATCAAGTCTTTAATATTCCCCATCTTCTTAATCTGCTGCAACTGACCTAAGAAATCATTAAAGTTAAATTGGTTCTTCGCAATTTTCTTTTGTAATTCCGCAGCTTGCTTCGCATCAAATTGTTCCTGTGCACGCTCAACGAGTGAAACAATATCCCCCATGCCTAGAATACGATCTGCCATACGTTCTGGATAAAATACATCCAGCGCTTCCATCTTCTCGCCTGTTCCTACAAATTTGATTGGCTTATTAACAACTGATTTAATTGATAAAGCAGCACCACCACGTGTATCACCATCTAGCTTAGTTAAAACTACGCCATCAAAATTTAAACGATCGTTGAAAGCTTTCGCAGTGTTAACCGCATCCTGCCCCGTCATAGCATCTACTACGAATAAAATTTCATCAGGATTAATTCCTGATTTCACTCTCGAAATTTCATCCATCATCTCCTCATCGACAGCTAAACGACCGGCAGTATCGACAATCACTGTATTCAATCCTTTGCTCTTTGCATATGCTACTGCATTTTGTGCAATCTGAACTGGATTTTTATTTTCTACTTCGCTGTAAACCTCAACTCCTATTTGTTCTCCTAAAACTTTGATCTGATCAATCGCTGCAGGACGATAAACATCACAGGCAACTAATAAAACTGAACGATTTCTTTTTGTTTTTAAATAATTAGCAAGCTTACCTGATAAAGTTGTTTTACCAGAACCTTGTAAACCCGACATTAAAATAACCGAAGGATTACTTTTAAGATTGATATCAGTTGCTTGTCCGCCCATTAACGCAGTTAATTCTTCCTGCGTAATTTTCACCATTAATTGTCCAGGAGAAACCGATAAAAGGACATCACGACCTAAAGCTTTCTCTTTGACTGTATCTGTAAATTGCTTTGCAACTTTGTAGTTAACATCGGCATCTAAAAGCGCCTTTCGGACTTCCTTTAGTGTTTCTGCAACATTGATTTCTGTAATTTGTCCTTGCCCTTTCAGGAGTTTAAACGCCCTATCGAGCTTATCACTTAAATTCTCAAACATGAGGCAAAAGTAATAAAATCGAAGGAGCTTAAAAAGAGATTTTGAATCTAAAAAATACGTTTATCGCTGATCAAATCGATCGTTGCGTTTAGTCAGTTTTAAATCCTGCAAAACACTTGATTTTACGTTAATTTGAAAGTAATAATTCTGTTGAAATCCAAATGGAACCCAATTCAAACGCATTTCCCAGCAATGTAAATCGCGATAAATACCAAGGGATGTATAAGATAAGTCTTTTTGAATAAAATCATACCCCGAATTAAAATTCACCTTCCAGCCTTTTGTTACTTGAATATCACCACTGAAGTTCAATGTTTGTGTGGTTTGGTCGGCGGTGGTGAAATTGTTTTGATAAAATAAACTATACCCAACATAAAGATTAAACGAAACTGTATAATCGATATAATCAGCCGTATTTTTATTAATGGATTGCAATTCCTCTTTGGTTCCTTTATCTGAACTATAATTCTTTTTATTGTTCATGATAGAAAAGTTAAGCGATAAATTGGCGTTATTCAAATGAGCTAGCTTACCGTTTTCTTTTAATTCAAATTGATTGATTCGTGTGCCTGCCTCATTCACAACGTAAGGATCGAAAACTCCTGCAAAATTAAAAGTGACTTTATCTAATAATGTTGTTCTTCCCGATACACCAATTGGCGATAGGTTCATAGAATCAAGAGCAAAGTTATAGTTCATCGAAGCTGCCAAACTTTCAAAAATTTTCAGCTTTTTAATTACGTCGGATGAATCCGTTTTAGTACGCGTTTTCATCTCAATGTTATTATCAAGATTAAATGTTAATAATGATGATTTTCCTGATGCAGGTCCACCGTATAAGGCTCCTTCAAAAATCGAATATTGTGCCGTTCTTCCAGTTGAATCTAACTGAACGGATTTGTAAACACCATAGGAAGGGTCAGAAAAATCAGGTCGCCATGAATACCCAATAACAGGCGTCATAACGTGACGAATAGCTGCAATTTTTCCTTTCTTGAATTGTACTAATCCGAAGATTCTCGTATTTATATTAGCCGCAAAAGAAAACTCCCTAGCCGATTTAAATCCTGATAACGTATCTACAACCACCGACTTAGTTTCTGTATCATAAGATTTTTCAATTGATTTTAAATACCATTTTTCAGAATAGGAAATACTAGGACTAACATTAAAATATTTTAGAAAAGTAAAAGAAGTGCTTATTGGAATAATATGTTGTATTCCGTATCGCAATTGTTTTAATGATTCCTCTCTGAAAAGTAAACTGTCTTTTGTAGCAATTGAATTCTGAAAGTTAGTTGTATAGCTAACACCTATTTTTTCATACCATTTCATACTTCCAACTTGCGTCTTTTTCTTGAAAGGTGAAATACGGCCAATACCAAATGTAGCAGTTGGAAGACTTACCGAAATATCCTTAGTAGTTGTGTTTTGTGAATGCGACATTCCAACACTTAAACTGATAGGCTTTCCTACCCACGACTTACTATAAGCCACAGAGGAAGCGAAAGTATTTGTCAGGAAGTTATTAGAGTTAGATAGGTTAAATCTGTAAAATTCACTTGAACCCGCATTAACACTTGCACTAAAGGATGTATTAGGTCTGGCTTTCGAATCCTGCATATGATTCCAGCGAATAAAGAATCCTTTTTCTGTTCGATAATCAGGTAATTCTTTCTGACTTACCTTAGTAAATGAATAGTTTAATGATAAATTTCCAGAGTAGTGATAACGATTATTATAATTTGAAAATGCATTCAATCGGTAACTGCCTCGAGAGTAAATATCACCCGTCAATGCCAAATCGAAATAGTCGCTTAATCCAAAGTAATAACCTCCATTAGTTAGAAACAATCCTAATTGCACTGATTGCCCATAAGCCGGAATTATAATTCCCGATGACCGTGCTTTTTTATTTGGAAAGAAACCAAATGGAATAGCGAATGGCGTTGGTACATCGCCAATAACTAACTCTGCAGGACCAGTTACAATTTTATCATCGGGAATAACTTTAATTTTCGAACTCGCAATATAATAATGTGGTTCTTCGGCTTCGCAAGTAGTATAATATCCGTGTTTTATGTAAGTGGTATTGTCTGATTCTTTCTTAACTGTTGTGCCATGAATATAGCTATCACCTTGCTGTGTAGTTATTTCGGTAATGCGTCCCCGTTTGGTATCAAAATTATAACGGATACTATCTGATTTAAATTCATCATTATTTTGCTTGAAAATTGGATAGCCGACCGGATTACCTAAACTATCGGTTGTGCCACATGCAAATAGATTACGATTATTAAAATTCAATTCAATAAAATCAGCTTTTAAGTCGATATCTTCATAAGTAATATGCGCCTTTCCATACATATAAACCTTTTCGTTCTCAAGGTCATAAACAATTGAATCGAGGGCATCGTATTTTACTTTCGACTTAAAATCGGTCGCTGTTTGTAAGGAATCTACCTTAATGCTATCAATGTCAGCTTTAGGAACGTTAGTGCTATCCGATTGTGCTAATAAAACGTTACTTATCGTCAGAAAGAAACATACGAAAAACCAACATTTTAGCGTTGATAAGTTGTAAGATTTAATACGAAACTGCTGTTGCATTCCTACTTTAAGCACTTAATTTTGTTCTGCAAAGTTACTCATTCCATGGTGAAACGGATATTTACTCTTTTATTTACTTTTTATTTTTCTATTTTTTCATGTTTTTCAGACGTACCGGGAAAGAAAACAGGATATAAAATCAGAACAATAGTTATTGATGCTGGTCATGGCGGACATGATACAGGCTGTTTAGGTTCTGACTCCAGAGAAAAAGAGGTTGCCCTCAAAATGGCTTTGAAGCTAGGCAAACTTATCGAAGCTAATTGTCCTGATGTTAAAGTAGTTTATACTCGTAAAACAGATGTATTTATTCCGTTAATTGAACGTGCCAACATTGCAAATAGAGCAAAAGCAGATTTGTTTATTTGTATTCACTTAAATTCAGGACCTAAATCGGCATACGGAGCTGAGACATTTGTAATGGGGTTGCATAAGTCAGACGATAATTTAAATGTTGCTAAAAGAGAGAACGCGGCTATTTTATTAGAAGATAATTACGAAAAAAACTACGATGGTTTCGATCCTAATTCGCCGGAAGCAAATATTATTTTTTCGCTGTATCAGAATCAATTTATGCAGCAAAGTTTAAGTTTTGCAGCAAAAATACAGAAGCAGTTTAAAGAAAACTCAAAACGATATAGCCGAGGTGTAAAACAAGCTGGATTTTTAGTTTTGTATAAAACAGCCATGCCATCAGTGTTAATAGAAAGTGGTTTTTTAACTAATGATGGCGACCAACGATTTTTAAACAGTGATGCTGGGCAGGCAAGTATGGCATCTTCTATTTACAGAGCTTTCAAATCATACAAAGCTGAATTAGAAACTGGTATTGTCATCAATGATAAAATTGAGATACAGGAAGATTTAGTTGAAGAAAAAGTAGACACAAATAAAAGTGACATTAAAGCAACTTCAGGCAATACATTTAAAGATCCGAAAGCGGATAAAAAAGAAGAGGAAGTGAGCACTGCTATTAAAGTAGTTGATACGACAAAAACTACTAAAACCGAAAAAACGGAAACT
>CAMBYJ010000182.1 GCA_945872015.1 Chitinophaga pinensis
GAACATATTTTTAGTGTCGAAGGATTAAAAGCAGTTGTATTAGAAACCTACGGAAGTGGTAATGCTCCTACAGCAGAACCTTTTTTAAAAACATTGAAATCGGCCATTAATAAAGGCATTATTATTTTAAACGCTTCTCAATGTGCCGGAGGAAAAGTAGAGCAAGGCAAGTACGAAACAAGCAAGAAGCTAAAAGAAATGGGTGTGATTAGCGGAAGCGATATCACAACCGAAGCTGCACTTACGAAATTGATGTATTTATTCGGAAGATATCCGAATCAGAAAAAGAAAATTGAAGCGGAGCTTGTTAAGGATTTAAGAGGAGAAATGAGCAAAAATTAAATTCGACTCTTATACATTTTTTCATCATGAAAATTAGAATTAATCAGTTCGTTGGATTACTTTTATTAAGTACACTATTCATCAGTTCTTGCAAACTCCATAGCGAATTACCAACTATAATTACTGAAGAGATTCCTGTTCCTACATTAGAATCATCCGTCATACAAATTCCTGTTGAAGTAAATCTGCAACCAATAATCAACTTTGCAAATTCAAAAACAGACAAAGTAATTCGTAACCCTGAATATCCTAACTTTTCTACGTTTGAAGGTGTGGAAGGACCGAGAGCTAATTACGATGTTTTAATTGAAACGTTAACGGGCTCAATGCAAGGAAATAATTTCAATGTAGGAACAACGGCTGCTTACGGAATAGTTGGAGATTATTGCTCTGAAATTGTATGGGGGAAATGCATACATCCGCGTATTCCTTTTTCTTGCGGCACAAATGGAGAGGGGAAAAGAAAAGTAAAAATAGGATTCTCTTCAAAAGTAGAAATTACCTCTTCCTACGGATTAAAAACACAGACCGTTGTTTCGGAAGTAACACCGATTGATCCATGCAAAATGACCTTCCTTAAAATAAATATGACCAATAAAATTATGGAAGCAATGCGTCCATCGTTAAACGACTGTGCAAAATTTATTGATGAGCAATCGAAGAGTACCAGTTTTAAATCGATTGCGCTAGACGCATGGAAAGAACTTTGGACACCTATTGAAATTGAAGGATATGGTTTTTTATGCATCAACCCGAATGAGATCAGTGTTAGCCAGCTGAACGGCAAAGGACAAACACTGAAATTTAATATCGGACTTAGAGCTAATCCGAAGTTTACGCTTACTAAAGATTCAGTATTAAAAACACCAGCATTACCCGCTTTAAAAACAAATACTAAAAGCAATTCGGAATTTGTATTCAATATGCCAATTGAAAGCAACTATGCTGAGCTAACTACTGCACTGACGAAAAACTTAAAAGACAAAATATTTCAATCAGACGATGGTAAGCAAACAATATTGATTCATCAAATTTCAATTTCAGGAAAAGGAAATTCAATAATTTTTTTAGAGATGAATTGCGATTTAAAAATGGGCATTAAGAAATTTAAAAATGCTACGCTTTACTTTACGATGAAACCAATATACGATAGCAAAACGCAAACATTGGAGTTGCATAACGTAAAATTAGAATCAGATAAAAAAAATATACTGTTGCAAGCAGGGACAGAGCTGTTTCAAAAAACGATTGCACAAAAAATTCAGGAGTTTGGCAAAACCGATTTTAAACCGATTTTAGAATCAAATAAAAAATCAATCTCTGCACAATTACAAAAACAATTAGCTAATAACGCACAACTAAGCGGGCAAATTAACCAGTTAAAAATACTTGGTGTTTATCCAACAGAAAACAATTTTATTATCCATACGCAAGCGATTGGTGTATTGAGTTTAAAGATGAGTGATTATAGTTTTGAATGATGCAACTTCGTCATTCTTGAGAATTTAATTCGTACTTTTGCTCCTCCTAAATACGGAGACGTGTCCGAGTGGTTGAAGGAGCACGCCTGGAAAGTGTGTATACCCCAAAAGGGTATCGCGAGTTCGAATCTCGCCGTCTCCGCTAATTCAATTGCATTTTTGAAAAAAATATTTTCGCATGAGAAGCATGCAAGTTTACTTGTAAATGCTGATCAGGTGAAAATGATTAGTGCGAAGCACTGCAATTGAATTAAGTTTCTCCCCTTAACGAGATGTGCGAAGCAAATCTCGCCGTCTCCGCTAAATAAGCATAACTAGTTTACTGTTTTTTTTATGACTTAATGAGCCAAATTTATTTGAGCGATTTATGGAATAAAAAAATAAAGACGCGAAGCGGATGTTATGCTTATTTAAAGCATCTCCAATTCGAGAAAAGCGACGAAGGAGCTAATCAAAAATTTCATACTATTAAAACACAAATAGCACTGCAATTGAATTAAGTTTCTCCCCTTAACGAGATGTGCGAAGCAAATCTCGCCTTCTACGCTAATTCGAATTCACTTTATTCGATAAAATCTTGTCGAATCTGATTAACAAATCAGGATCACTCTTCACCCCTTTCTCAATTGCCCATAAAACCACCTCTAGTGATGTCTGACAACCAATAATACGATAAATCTCTGAGCGATGAACACTGGTTGTACGATCTGACAAATAAAGAATTTCCGCTATGCTTTTATTTTTGAATCCGTGTGCCATTAAAAAAACAATCTCGATATAATTTTTATGATGAAGCAACTTTTGATAAACATCATCGCCTTTTAACGACTTAAACATTTTTATACGCGCGTGAACCAACTCACTATTTTGACGCGAATAATAACGTTCGCCATTAAGTACTTTATTAATTGCGCGCGCCAGCTCCATTTGATTAACCGATTTATCGAGATAACCTTCAACACCGAGATTGTGTACTTTCAAAATTTGGTCTTCGTCTTTTCGATGCGTTAAAACAATTATTTTAATATCTGGATAATGCTGCCTAATTCCTTTGATTAACTCAATACCGTTTTGCGGCGATAAATCAACCTCAGTAATAACAATATCAATATTAACTTTTGAAAGTTTATCGCAGGCCTCTACAAAGTCGGATGCATAATGTACAACTACACTTTCCCAAATATCCTTAATTGCGGATGCAACACCACGTCGATAAAATGGATGATCATCGACAAGCAAAATTGAAAATGTAGAAATCTCAATAGGCATTTAGGCAATTTACAATTTATTCTCTGAAAATAAATACATTTCATAAACATTATTCGACCAAAATGAATAATTTTTAACAACGTCAGATAAGCATACTTAAGAGATAAAATAATTTGAAAAGGAATACTTACTTTGTTAATAAGCAGCATACCAATAAAAACAAAGAGGCCCGGAACACCGAGCCTCTTCAATACAATTTAATTTTTTATTAAGCGCCGATTAAAGCACCATATGCAGCTGCATCCAATAAATCACTCAATTGTGAAGCATCTGAAACTTTAATTTTTACCATCCAGCCTTCGCCGTAAGGATCTGAATTGACTAACTCAGGATTGCCTTCTAATGCATCATTCAATTCTAAGACTTCACCTGTTAAAGGCATGAATAAATCAGAAACTGTTTTAACTGCTTCTACTGTTCCGAACACAGCTTCTTTATCAACTGACTCACCTACTGTTTCAATTTCTACGTAAACGATATCGCCCAATTCACTTTGAGCAAAGTCAGTAATTCCGATAGTAGCAATGTCGCCATCTACGCGAACCCATTCATGGTCTTTTGTGTACTTTAATTCTGAAGGAATATTCATAATGGTTTAATTTTTTACAAATTTAATTTTTATTGTGATAATGAGAAACGAATTTCGATTCCTGTGTTAATATTTGATGTTGGATATGAAGTTGAGATAACAGGAGTATTGATTGTTTGCTCGTAGAAGAATCGCATATTTAACTTATCACTTACAGCATAATCTGCTGCTGCTTTAATAGAATACACATTTAACCCTGCAGTAGGCGTATTAACTCCTTCTAACAATCTCCTAATGATAGTTGAATTTCTCCTTGCGCTAAAGTCGGCAGTTAAGTTTAATCCGCTACCATTAGCATTCTTAGCCAAATTAAAAGGCAACTTAAACTTAGTTAAACGATAACCGAACCCAATCGTAATTTCATTTCCTTTCACTTCTGTTACCTGAACGCCTGCATACGTCAATGATACATTTCTATCACGCTTAAACTCAGCACGTGTTTGCATATTATTCTTCCAAGTAACATCAACTCCGATTAACGGAGCGAACTGTTCAACTAACGAAACTTGTCCGAATTCACGAGCAGGAATAAAGTTACCGCTGATATCTTTTACAGTTGGATATTTCCCATCGATATAATTCAGGTTTCTATTAAAGCTATTTACATTAAATGTTGAACGATAACTATGAGTTAAGCTCACATTATTAAATACTTTTTTAAACAAAGGCAACTTACTCAAGCCATCATAAGTAACGCGCCAGTTAGGCAATGGAATCTTTGAGAAAGGTGTCAGCTTAACATCGTTCGGCGATTTGCCTGTATAAGCCGAAATAAAGGCCAGTGTTAACACATCTTGCTGTGTACCACTATAGCCATCGTTGTAAATAATTCCGAAGGTGTCTGGTGCAGCAAAGCCAACTGAGTTAATATTTAATATTGCTAATCGTTCTGAAATTATTTTACGATTCTTCGAGAACTCTTCAAACACAGCGTTGGAATACGTTGTTGGATCATCTTTAACAAATGCTGTATTAATTGAAATAGTAGAGATACTAAAGTTTCCTGTTTCTGTTATGCTTTGTGAATCAAAACGGGATCCATTCCAACGGAAGAACTCTGAATT
>CAMBYJ010000183.1 GCA_945872015.1 Chitinophaga pinensis
TTTTTAATCCTTCTGAAAAAATAATTGCGGCCGAATCGGCTTTATTCGCATCCAACAAATTGTTACCCCAATAATAATAGTAATCCCCTTTTGTTGGCTCTAACGAAATTAATTGCTTGTATGCACTTGATGCATCGTCATGCTGTTCATTTTCGTTTAATCGAATTGCATCTTTTAAAGTCTGAGCAGTTGCATTAAGTCCTAAGCTCATCATCAATGCAATAAAAATTTTCTTTTTCATATCAATAATTTTACTCTGTTTTTATTATTCGAACTGGCATTGTGGCAGGCAATAATCCGGCCATTCTTATTATTCGTTGTCCAGCATCGCCTGCAACAAATGAAACGAAGCCAGTACCAAGACCTGCACGGCCTTCTCTGTTTATCATGTATACTTCTCTTATTAAAGGATATTGCGATAGTGCAATATATGCTTGGTAAGGTTTATAATAATCGTCTGGGTAAACTGGATTGTCAACTGTAGTTAAATCCATCACTTTTATCCTCGATAGAAATCCCTGACTGCTTTTATCATCAATGTCACTAATCCATGAAACACCAATTATTCCAATGGCATTTTCATTTTCTTCAACATACTTTACGACTGCCGGATTTGATTGAGAAGCAAAACAATTTGAAGCAAGAGAGTTGCCTGAAAGTAATTTGTCTTGTAGGTAGCGAACATTACTTGATCCATTATTGTCGAATACTACAGAGATTTTTCCAAGTTTGGACGCTGGATAAATTTGATTCCAATTCGAAACCTGCCCTGATAAAATTGATGTAAGTTGCTTTAAAGAGAGCAGACTATCGACATTGCTTTTATTTACAACGATGGCAATAGCATCTAATGCAATTTTAGTAGTAATAGGAATTAAATTTCTCGACTTAAAATAGTCGTTTTCTTTATCGTTTAGCTTACGACTCACAATAATAACTTTCGCAGAATCATTAATCAAGTTTGCAAAGCAAGCCGCTTCAGAAGTATGCGTTACATTTAATTTTGCATACTGATATAAGCCCATAAAGGTATCTTTTTCCGAATCCACTAATGGTTGTAAAGTTTCGTCGGAAGCTATTTTTACGTTGCCAGAAGTTGGCGTGTCGCTATACGGCTTTTTGAAATCAGTACCGCACGACACCAAGAAAAATAAAGAAATTAAAAAGAAGAATTGTTTCATTAAAATTAGGATTCCTTGTTTTGTTCTTGCAGGTCAATATTTTTTTTCATCGACTTTAATCGAAAGAAACGAAATACACCATAAATTAAAAGCATACTTCCTATGATGTAACGTTTATTGCCGGGTAATAGTATTTCTACGTTAGGCGCAAGCAGAATATAAATTCCAACAATTGGGTACAATGCAGACATGGCTGCTGTAACGTAAAAAAGTATTTTATTTCCTTTCAATGGGATTGAATTTTTGATTGATTGCAAAATTACGAAACATTAACCATTGTAAATAAAAAAGAGCCTCAATTGAGAGGCTCTTTTTTATAAAATTCTAGTTAAATATTAATTTCTTAACGTAAATGAAATTGGAACGTTGAAACTAACTTTTACTGTTCTTCCGTTTTGTTTTCCTGGTGTCCATTTAGGCATCGCTTTGATTACACGAATTGCCTCTTCGTCACAACCTCCACCAATACCACGAAGTACTTTAACTTCTGCAATATTTCCGTTTTGGTCAACAACGAAATTTACGAATACCTTACCGGTAATGTTAGCATCTACCGCCATTTGCGGATATCTGACATTCTTTTGAATAAAAGTATACATTGCAGATTCTCCACCATTAGGAAATGCAGGCATTTCTTCTACATAGGTAAATACCTTATCTGCATCAGGATCCACAACTGTCTCAGGAGGTAATTCAGTTGCACCTTCCGTTCCTTCTTGTGTTACAACACCAACATTCGTTTCGTTTAACTTTTCTTGTGGAGGTGGTTGTTCTTCTTCAGCAATCTCCTTATCCACTACTACCGGAGGGGTGAACTTTACCGTCTCAATTGTTGGAGGTGGAGGAGGAGGTGGAGGAGGAGGTGGTTCGTTTTTATCGAGTGGAGGTGGCTCCTTTAACTCCACAGTAACTTCTATTGGTTTCTCAGCAATTTTTTCAATATTTGAAGAGATCAACTTATAAATTACCGGTGCACATATACATAGTGTGAAAAAGCTTATTGAAATTAACATAGCTCTCGATGCTGTTTTAGTATATCCTTTACGAATTACATAAGCACCAAAGTCTTTGTTACGATTTTCAAAAACCAATTCAACTCTGTCGGAGTTAATCACATTGTCCCATGAAGGATCAAGTATGTTTGACATAATTATTGACCTGGTTGAAAGTTGTTTATTAAATCATATTCGCGTGTATCTAAATCGACCAACGCATATTTACCGATTAAACAGATGTTTAATTCATCTATAATATCGATTACATTTTTGTACTTGGCTTTGTCGTCTGTTTTAACGAGAACCATTAATGCATACTTTTTACCTTTGATGTCTACAATACGACTTTTCAAAGTGTCTTCATTCATTTTTGTTTTTAATGCATTTTCTTTTAACGTCTTTATCTCATCAACAGCTTGTTTATTGTAGTCAAGAAATAATTTACGTACTCCGGTTGCTGAGAAATCGGTAATAGTTAATTTGGTTTCTGGCTTTAATTCACCGTAGTACCAATAAATTTTATTATCACCGCTCAACAATATGGTTATTGCATTATTAACTTCATTTAAAATTTCCTGCCCTGGAGGTGGTTTAACAGGCATGTTAATTTCCATCGTTTTAGGTTTACCAAACGTTGTTGTTAACATGAAGAAGGTAAGCAATAAGAAGGCTAAGTCTACCATCGGAGTCATATCGATATGCGTAGACTGTTTCTTAGCCCTTACCTTACCGTGTTTCCCGCCTTTACCCGAGTCAGAATCGTTGGATTGTATTTGTGCCATTTCTTTTCGACTGGTTAAGGGTTAATTAATTGTAGGATTTTGTTCTAAGGTAGTAACTAGGTTAAATCGGTTTACTTTCATTTCCTGAAATACTTCAATAACCCGCTTAATTGCAGTATAGTTAGCATTTGCATCCCCTTTAATGGCAAATCGTAAAGCTTTATCTTTTTCAATAGGAGCTCCATTTGAACTTTGAGCATCAGCTAAACGACCAAAACGAATCCAGTCGCCTAATTGATTATTCAATGAATCGTATGGAATTCCCATACTTTTCTTCATGAAGTCTTTTCTTTCCATTTCATCCAATGGTAAGTATTGCTTTAATTGCTGAACAGTCATCCCGAAGGTAGCCATCACAGCAAAACGATTTGTCTCATTCTCATCGAACTTTACACCATACTTAGCACTCATTTGGCTAAGCATTTCCTTCCTTAAATCTTTTCCTTCAAGATTGAAGAAAACACGTCCGGAAGAATCAATGGTCACCAACATCACTTTGTCTGGAAGAATTTTTTCAGAAATAGATGATGGCGAATCAACTACAACAGGTTCGTCTGGACGAAACTGAGTAGTTAACATAAAGAACGTAACCAGTAGGAATGCCAAGTCAACCATGGGAGTCATATCCAACACGGGACTATTTTTGGGCATTTTTACTTTTGGCATACGGATCTTGAGTTAGATGATTAGTGTTTAGATGTAAATGTTTGAACGATACTATATCCAGCCTCGTCAATTCCGTAAGTAATAGAATCGATTTTGTTTGTGAAATAGTTATAGAAAATGATAGCAATTGCTGATGTTCCGATACCGAAAGCAGTATTGATTAAGGCCTCAGAGATACCTGTTGCTAAAGCCGTTGCATCAGGCGAACCTGCTTGCGCTAACGCCGCGAATGCTTTAATCATACCGAATACTGTTCCTAATAGACCTAATAAGGTTGCGATAGAAGCAATCGTAGATATGATTACAAGGTTTTTCGATAACATTGGCAATTCTAATGTGGTAGCTTCTTCAATTTCTTTTTGAATGGAAGCAACTTTATGTTCTTTATCTAATGTTTCATCTTTAGACATTTGCTGATAAGCATTAACACCTGCTAAAACTACAGCTGCGATTGAACCTTTTTGCTTATTACAAGCTGCAACTGCTCCGCTCATATCGTCTTTTGATAAAGACTGACGTACAGAGTGAATAAATGCGTCAACACGGCCAGTTCCTTGAGACTTACCAATTGTGATGAAACGCTCGATTACGAATACAATTGTAATTAATAATGTCGACATCAAAATAGGTACGATAAAACCGCCCTTGTAAATGATACCTAAGAAGTTTCCTGGAAGTGGATTTAGTTCAGGATTGTTATCCTGGAAATTTGCTGGATTTCCCAATACAAACAAATAAATTAATACAGCAATCGCCAAAGCTGCTGGAATAACAATGGCTGATAACATGCCATGTAATCCTCCTGATTTTTTCTGATTCATAAGAATGACTTTGTTTTTGTTTTTGTTTTTTTAAGATTATGAGGCGCAATAATAACGATTTCAGTTGAACTAAAAAATCATCGAATCGTTCCTTGGTAAGGAGAATGTCAATTATTTAACAATGTCTTGGAGGGCCAATTTCTAAAAACGACTGAAATTGAGAAAATTAGGGTTTTGTCGCCCGAAAAGAAAGGGTAAGGAATGTGTAAAAGTTGCTCAGTTTCTAAAGTTATTAAATTGTAAAGAAAGCTCTAGGTTACTTGAACGG
>CAMBYJ010000184.1 GCA_945872015.1 Chitinophaga pinensis
ATGAAGGCTGTAGTTTGTGGTAGTATTATCATTAAAGAGAAAAATAAGTTTTATAATCGTTTTATCTGGATGCGTCCCGATGGCAAATATGAATATTACAACAAGCGCCATTTATTCAGCATGGCGAAAGAAGATACATTTTTTACGAGAGGAAATAAATCGTTGATTGTTGAGCATAAAGGTTGGAAGATTATGCCACTCGTTTGTTACGACTTGCGTTTCCCTGTATGGAGCAGAAATATTGATGCAAAGAAAAATTATCGTTACGATGTAATGATTAATGTAGCCAACTGGCCAGCGGTACGTAGTTATGCATGGCAACAACTATTGATTGCACGCGCTATCGAGAATCAAGCGTACACAGTTGGGGTTAATCGCGTAGGTAAAGATGGAAATGATATTCCTTATAACGGCTATTCGTTGGTGTTAGATATATTAGGCGCAAAACTATCCAACCATAAACCGAACAAAGAAGGAGTAGAGACGATTGAATTAAATTACAAATCACTTAAAGATTTCAGAAAACGTTTTCCTGCAAATAAAGATGCGGATGCGTTTAAGATTCTATGAAATAAAAAAGGCGCAACTAAGTTACGCCTTGATTATATTTTACGTTTCTGTTTACTAGAATTGTTTTATCAATCCGTAATATTCAATGCTTTTTCTTAGTGGATAAAGTGGAAGCGTTGCCATTAACTCTTCAGCTCTTGCCTAGTCGATGTCTTTAAAAATTAATACCGCACCATTTCTTCCTTGGCGCAAATAAAGACTTTCAAGAATTCCTTGTTCTTTCCATTGCGCTACGACTTCTTGTTCATGCTTGATGATATCCTGAAAATTAGCTGGTAAATTATCAGTATCGATTGTTAAAATTGCTTGTATTCTGTTCATGATTTATTTAATAAGATAATTAGAAGTTAAAGATATACTTTTAGTGATGTGGTTTGAAATTATCGTTTATGAAACAATAATTAGCAGTTACGGATTAACTCCGTACTCACTCAATACATAAACCAATGCCGCCATACTTCCTGCGCCTAAATCTAACTCACGTTTATTTACATTTTCAAATACATCGGTAGCAGCATGATGCACATCAAAGTAACGCTGCGAATCAGGAACAAAACCAATTAGCAAAGCGCCTACTTCTTTCAGATAATTAATGTCTGTGCCACCATAACCTTCTTCCCAGTATTTTAATTCATATGGGTAGAACAACTCCTGCTTACTCATTACATGCTGCATCTTCAACGAATCGCCGTTAAATGAAAATCCACGAGGCGTAAATCCACCTTCATCACTTTCAATAGCTGCAATTATTTTTTCTTTACGCTCCTTTGCAAGTACTAATAATTGTTTTCCACCACGACTACCATTTTCTTCATTCGCAAAAGCAACAAAGCGAATTGTACGTTTAGGCTTCATATTCATATTCTGAAATATTCTCAATACTTCTAACGATTGCATAATTCCTGATCCGTCATCATGCGCTCCTTCTCCTAACTCCCACGAATCTAAATGGCCGCCTATAACAATAATCTCCTCTGGCTTTTCGCTTCCTTTTAATTCGCCTATTACATTATACGATTGTGCATCGGGAAATACCTCGCAAGACTGCTTAAAATAAAACTGTACCTCCGAATTATTCTTAATAGCCTTACTTAATTCTTCTGCACCCATAGTACTGATTGCACAAGCAGGAATTTTTATAATCGTATCGTTATAACCCATTGCGCCAGTATGTGGATTATTATCCATTGCTAATGTCATCGATCTAACCACAACTCCAATCGCTCCATATTGCGCAGCAGTTTGTGCAGTAGCCCAGCGATATTTTGCTGCTTCACCATACGCATCAAAGGTGTGAACGTAAGAATCTTTCATTGGATGATTCATAAAAACAATCTTACCCTCAATCTTTTCACGACCTAACTTTTTTATCTCTTCAAAATCGTATACCTCTATAACGTTAGCGGATAAACCCTTTTTATGGGTTGCAATACTTCCACCTAAGGCACAAATAGCAACATCCGTTTTTTTTCCATTTACTTTATAGTAGGCTTGCTCTTTTTGTCCACGTACCCAATGCGGAACAGTAACGGGTTGCAAATAGGTAGTGTCGAGCTTTTGATCGATGCACAACTGATTTACATACTCAACCGCTTTCTCTCCGTTGAGCGAACCACTTAATCGCGGACCTATATTCTTACATAAATATTTTAAACGCGGGTAACACTCGCTGTTAGTAAGCGACTGATTAACGATTTTAGCAATGATTAATGAGTCTGATTGCTGGGCGTTAGCAGTTAAACAAAAGGAAATAGCAAGAAGTAGAATTAATTTTTTCATTCGAAGAATTATGTGTTTCAAAAATACATAATCCTTTTAAGAATACTTTATTTCACCGATTGAACTTTCAAATAAACAGCACCTGAATAGTTATCAGACCCATTATTTAATTCATCATCCTTCATCACTAGTTTAATGCGATCTTTAGAAACACCCTTCTTGATTAGCACATTTTGCACTGCTTTCAAGCGAGGTAAGTTCAATTGCTCTTTATCACGACTATCAGCTACTAAGGTTACTTGATAATCTTTGTTAAACCATAAACTATCATAGACTGGCTCTAAAACATCTATCACCTGAATCTGATCTACAGCAGTACTGTTATGATTAAAGGTCATGTAATTCGCTGATATCTCGTTAACCGTTTTCTCTTCTTCTACCTTCGGAGCTGTTAATGGTACTATTGGAGATACTGCAATTTGTAATTCATCATCAGACTCCGTTATAATTACCAGCTCTGCATTTTTCTTAATTAATTCAGGAGCACTATCACGTACTGCGATTTCCTCTTCTGCAATTTCAAGTGGTGCTGATAATGGAACTAATTCTGACTTAACTGGTGCTAACGAAGAATTTTCTTCAGTAACTACTTTTATTTCTTTAATAGATGCAATTGGTTGTAAGTTTTCTCTTTCTTCAATTACTAATGGTGCAGATAACGCTGTTTGCTGAATTGGCTTCAACGTTTCTTCTGTATCCTTCATCTTAATTGGTGCTACCGTTTTTGTCGCCGCTTTCTCTGCAACAACTTCGTCTCTATCAGCAATAATAACTGGCTGACCTAATTCTACTTTTTCTATTGGCAGAATTGTTTCATCAGTATTCGTATCAATTATAGTTTTGATTTCTTTAATAGAATTGATTGCTACTAACTCCTCTTCATCATCCGCTTTCATAACTGGAGCTGTTAACTCCACTTTAGTTGTCGGTTTGATAACATCATTTTCCTCAACATCGTTTGTTGCTAATACAACTGGCGACTTACTTTCAATCGCTGCGATTTCTTCTTTATCAGGAATGATTAACGGTTTTGTTAATGGCACTCGTTGACCTTTAACTACTTTTTGTTCTTTGTCTTTAACAACAATTGGTTTTGCTTCTTTCGGATTAGCTAATTCAGCTGTTAATAATGCTTGATTTGCAATGCTATCTTTAGTTGCTTTCGCCGTTTCTTTAGTAGAAAGTTTTTTAGGTTCTTTTACTTTCGCCCTCGGCTGATACGTTAGTGTTAATTCAAATGCACCATTTCCATTTGTTAATCCGCTTACATTAATATCGTAAGAAACACCAACCATCCAGTTGGATAATTGATAACCGGTATAAATTGCGAATGCATCATTCGAACGATAAATAATTCCACCTTCAACACCTTTATTCTCTTCTAAATTTACTTTAGCGATTGCTGAAGTGATAAACTCATTTGAAACTCCTTGATGCAAGAAATAACATGTCGATTGTAATTGTACCTGATCACTTACTGGATAAACAAAGCCTCCGTAAATATTCGACTTCATATTTGTTTTGCTCGTTTCATTCAAAAAAGTTTCCTTAGGTTGATTAATATGATGTAATGCAAATCCAACAAATGGTTTTAACTTATCTTTTTTCGCTGTACGTACCCATAAACCTCCTACATTAAAATCAGGACGAATAGATCTTGTGTTTGTAAATACTTCTTGAGTAGCATTGCCTGGAGAATATCCTACATCAGGAATATACTGATCATCAAATGTCATGTTCAACGGATTAAAACTGTGTTGTATTAACCCAATCTGAACTCCACCAATGAAACTATTTTTCTTTGTTTTGTAATTGTAAGATAACCCACCATTAAAATAAAGCTGACGAAATCCAGCATCTCCAGCAGTATTGTTTATTACGTTAGCATCAAATGTAAAACGATTAACTTTTTTATTAAATGCAACTCCTTGCGTTTTAAATGGTGCTATATTATTCCATTGCGTACGATACAACATTGTTACCTGCATGTTGTTATTTTCTGCCAGCGACACCGCAGGATTAATCATAGAACCTATACGATTTACCTGTGTAAAATGAGGATCCTGCGCATTTGCTTTCACAAATACGGACAGAAGAAAAAATATGACTAGAATCCTTTTCATTTTATTATTGTTACTGTACCTTTTAATTCCTTTGGAGTTCCCCCGTCAATCACTTTAATTTTATAAACGTACGTTCCGTTATTCAGTGTTTCACCGTTAGATGTTCCATCCCAAGTAGTGATGGCAGCATCACCATGAAATACAGCTTTGCCCCATTGATTAAAAATTGACATCTCTTCTACAATCACTTCACTTCCTCTCACTCT